>NZ_JAGGIJ010000012.1:0-43558 GCF_024103505.1 Snodgrassella sp. | reverse complement strand
ATTTGTCCGCGATGTTTGTTATAGATGACTTTATAGCGGTTTTTATTCATTTTTACACCTATTGTGCTAATTGAAACTGGTTGATAATGATGTTTTTACGCTGCTCTTGATTTAGATAAAGTTAATACGCTTGGTTTAATTGGCTAAATTTTGTGTTAACAGTGTTGCACGCTGGAAACTGTTTAGATACTGTTAGTTGATCTTTACAGGAACGATGAGAATACCGGCTGTGCTATATTTCTTAACATATAATGGTGGTTAAATAAATGGCATAAACAATCACCCAGCTATATGTCATTACCTTATAGACTGCTCAGGTAATGATAAATTCTTTGCAGGAGATTATTTAATCTTAAATAACCATCAATGTATACCGAATAATAAATATCTGAATTGATTCATCTCACAACTCCTTATTGTAAATATTCTACAAATTTAATGACTACTACAATCTATGTCATTACTATTTCTTAACATTCTACCAATTTCGATAAATAAAATAAACCGTGTACTATGCAAAGTATCAGGATATTATAAATAAGTGTTGTGGAAAGATAACAGGTAATTGGTCTGGAAACTTATGGACGGTCTACGCTTTAAATGGTAGTTTAAGTTGATGTGTTAATATCAATACATGCTAAATAAAGCAGTTTAGTAGGTATTTGTGGCAAATTTATATCACTGTGAAGCTATTGTAGTTAAGAATTTATAATGTATTAATGTATTTATCTTTGCAAAAAATATTGGTTGCAGTTAAGCTAGAATGGTTGATATTTATGTTCAGGGCAGCTACAACTTAAGGTATCTGTTTAATTGTACTGTTGATATTAATATGCCCTACTTAATCGTTATCGGCTTACTCACTGCTTCCAATCTGGTAATGACTACTGCGTGGTACTGGCACATTAAACCCAGTAACTATAGTTTTCCACTGTGGCAAATTATTCTGATTAGCTGGGGAATGGCTTTATTTGAATATTGTCTGGCTGTGCCGGCCAATCATCTGGGGGCATATTGGGGTATCAAGCCGTTTCAGCTGAAAATTATTCAGGAAGTAGTGACACTGGTGGTGTTTACTCTGTTTGCTGTTCTTTATCTGAAAGATGAGTTTCGCCTCAATTATCTGCTCAGTTTTGGCTGTATACTTGGCGCGGTGTATTTTGCTTTCAAACGCTAATTGGCTAAAGAAAAGGACGCTATTGCGTCCTTTTCTGGTAATACCCATCAGGCTTTCGGCAAAGTCACTCCGGTTTGCCCCATATATTTGCCAGCGCGGTCTTTATAGGAAGTGGCGCATTCTTCGTCACTTTCAAAAAACAGTACTTGTGCTACACCTTCGTTGGCATAGATTTTTGCTGGCAGCGGTGTGGTGTTGGAAAACTCTAGTGTCACATATCCCTCCCATTCTGGTTCGAACGGAGTAACATTGACGATAATACCGCAACGCGCATAGGTAGATTTACCCAGACACACGGTTAGAACATTACGCGGGATGCGGAAATATTCTACGGTACGTGCCAATGCAAAGGAGTTCGGCGGAATAATGCAAAAATCGTCTTCAACGGTAACGAAATTACGTGTATCAAAATTTTTCGGGTCAACTATGGTGCTGTTGATGTTGGTAAAAATTTTAAATTCGCGTGCGCAACGGATATCATAGCCGTAGCTGGAAGTACCATAGGAAATGATTTTTTCACCGTTTACCTGTTTAATCTGATTTGGTTCAAACGGTTCAATCATGCCATGCTCTTCGCTCATGCGGCGTATCCATTTGTCGGATTTAATACTCATGACAATACTCTTGATAAATTTAGTGCATTATACCGAAGCCAATGCTGTCTTTGCAGGCAAATTGCGTCAATTTACGCCACTATTCAGGTAACCAGCCACCCAGATGATGAACTAGCTCAGCCAGTAAGTCACCCAATGCTTCAGCCATTAGAATCTGCGAGGCAAAGGTGACGCTTTGCATATCATCGCCCTGCCCAGCCGCTTCTTCCTGAATCACGTCCAGAAATTGAATACGTTTCAAAGTAAAGTCCTGTGTCAATACAAAACGTACTCTATCTTGCCAGCATAGCCCTAACTGTGTCACAACTTTGCCGTTTTTGACTAGATTAACCACTTCCTCAGCCGTTAAATCCTGATGACTAATGCGCACTACTGGTGCTGCATCGCCAAGGCCTTTGAGTTCACAATCACTATCCAGCTCAAAATGGCCGGCGGCTGTGCCATTTAATAACCATTCGGTCATCAGACTACCCGGTGATTGCTGGGTACGCGGTAATTTTGCTTCCAGTCCGCCAAGCGCATCACGCAATTTGGTAAGCAGCATTTCTGCCCGATTGGCATTAGCCTGATTAATCAACAATAATCCACGCTGGGTATCAATCATTGCTTCAGTTTTGCTGCTTTTGGTAAATGCACGCGGTAGCAAGTCATCGGTGATGGTTTCTTTCAATTCCATCTTTTCTTTGCGACCAACATTGCGGCCTTCGGCTTCGCGGATTTCATTAATTTTTTCTTCGAGAATATCGCGTACTACTGCTGCCGGTAATACTTTTTCTTCTTTTTTCAGCGCAATACGCCAGATATTTTGTGCCGGAAATACCATTTCTGGACTAAATGACACAGGGCTGGCAAAACCAATACTGTCCCAGTCCAGTCCCATACAGGGTTTGAATTCAGCTTCAATCAGCTTGTCTACTAATGTTTCCAGCTCCGGCAAATTTTCTTTATTTAGCGGATAAATACTTAATTGTTTAAACCACATGCGTTGTTTCTTTCACATCCAACAGGGAAAGGAGAGATTATACGGCAGCTTGAGCATAAGTGTACTACCCATACAGTCTGGCAAAATCAATAATCATTCATCGATATGATTAGATCACCGGTATTAAGTGTATTTAACACTTTTCAATGGTTATTGCTGTTAACAATTTATTTATTAGTTAATGCTTCTGGTCATGTAAACGGTTTGTACAGAAAACAGCACGAACTCTAAATATCCGATTTTCAGCTTTGAAATCGACAATATATTTGGCTTAGGCATAAATACTGTTGTACTACCTGATAATATACTTGCAATCATTTTGTATTTTCCAGTTAATTTTTTATCAAGCTGTTATGTTCAATTGAGATAGTTTTTTAACCTTTGGATTATAGTGGAATGGCATGTTTACTTGTATTGTGATTGTTGGTATTTTAATGGTGATATTCTCTAGTAAAAAAACCATATACAGCCAGCACCTAAGCCACGCAATCGTACGAATAAAAATAAAGCTACCGCCACACTCCACAACGTTGGCAATAAACCAGAAAATCCTGCAAATAACAGCCTGTCGCAACAATCTTCTGCCCAAGCTAATGTTAGTGCACCAATTGCTAAGTTAATGGTACAGAATAATGAATCTGCGGACACAGCAGTAGATGATGAACTGGCAACTTTTACGATTACCTCTGCCAGCCGTACCAAAATTTCTAGTCTTGAGAATACGGTAGAAAGCCGATGGCTAGCACTAGATACGCCTATTACTACCCACAACTGAAAAATGAATTATTTTTTAAATTGATTCTAGTAGTACCGGTAAAAAATGAAAAGCCAATAAAAGCCAGTTTGGCACTGGACTGGTTGCACTGCTCACCGGAATATGATTCCAGTTCAACTGCACAATGCTGTAAAGAGCACCAGAATACGCAATAAGCATATAGAGCCCTGTAAACGGTTTAATTTGTTGTCAGATTGTGCGATTGAAAGCACCAATGAATGGGCTTATGACTATGTAGATGCATTGTTGATCAAAGATAATAATGATATTTATATAGATTTTAAAATACTGGTTAAACTACACTGATAAAATAATGATTGAAAAAGAATCGGTACAAAAAAAGAGAAGCCGTTACTTCATTTCTGAAATCAGGCTTTACCCCGAAAATCGGTAAACTACATATTTAGGTAGGCTGTGTTAATGAACTAAACGCCATGATACAGAATATTTGTGGTGATGCTGCTTTCAGATTGATTATACTTCAGACAAAATGTCTTTTATGAATGTAGTACACGCAATTGCTCTGGAACAGAAATTTGTAAATTTGCATGCCAATAGAAGACAAACGAAGAATTTTATTCTAAATTAATGAAATATATATCTATATGCAACAAGCTGGATGCAAGTTCTCTGATCAATTTTTATAAGTTGGCATTTTAATAATTGAGTTTTACAATCCAATTCAAAATCTTTTATAATATGACTTTTAATAATTAAAATTAAAATAATATAAGGAAATTTTACAGTGTTAAAAAAATATGTCAAAAATGTGTATGTTGCCTTTGATCCCCAAGAGGCAACATTTCTGTTTGAACGTAACATTAAATTAGAATCTAAAGAGACTCTTTTTTCTCAAATTCCTGCAATGGTACGCCATCTTTATTTTCCCAAAAAAAGAATAAAGTTATTGATTGGTTTATTAGTGGCCTGGCCTGTATATTTTTTGGCAAGTGTTTTCTTTATCTGGCCAAATAAGCTTGCTGTTCAAGGTCTTGTCATTTTAGCATTTGCAATTATTGGACTTGTCATCTCGATTATCTCACATTACTTCGCTGTCTTTTCGGAAATAAGAAGATTAAAAAAATTATACAACAATTTAGAATGGCCGATAGAAAGTTATTGTGCTTTTTTTGCAGAAGGATTCTTAATTAAAGCTGATGATATGGAAGGGGTTTTTCATTGGGATGATTTTATGTGCATAATGGCAAATTCTACTGTACTTTCATTTAATTTTTGTCCCCCAGGCACTCCAAAAGGCAAATTTTTTAAAAAATACTATCCACGCTTAGACACTTTTTACATATTTATTAATGGTGATGATGAAATACAAGAGCTCATGAAAGTAATAAGTGAAGAAATTGATGGTCTAATTGAATTTAGATAATATTTATCAATTAATATGTAAGAAATTTTTGTATTGTTTGCTGTACATTAAAAGTTGCCTACCAGCGGGAAAAATATCATTTTACCGGACAACACTGGCGAATAATTGATATCGGCACCGAGGAGAATATTATTCTTGTTCGGCATACTATAGGCGGAATACCGCCTATATTTGAAAGTAATAGTCTAACTACTACGGGAGAAACTATCAGTAGATATCAATGCGGGAATCATTACCATAGCTGATACTTCTATTGAACAGGTGAAAGCCGTATTGCAACAACTTACTCAAGCCCAATGGGGTGAAGCCTGGACACTTGCGGAAATGGTATCAGAAAGAAAACGGGAAAAATATGATTCTTATCTGCCTGAAAATCTGCAATTGATGGGCTATGCAAGTCAGGCTTTTGATATATCGGCAACCCAAAAATGGTTACAGCAATTTGCCGATACCGAGCCTGAACTCAGCCAAGCATAAATCTTAACGATTAAAATCACAGCTAAAAAGGTCATTTAACAGCTTATATTACAATCAAATCCTCGAAATTATTTTTGCCGGCACGGTGTAAATAAATCCAGTTGTGTCTGATATTCGCTGGTTTTCACATCCATTAATCCCAATACCGAATGAAAAATATTATCGTGTGAAAACGCCTGCTGCCACGCATGCTGGCGCAGACAGTTCATATTCAGCTTGCTTGTGCGGGCAAAATCATGATTAGCCCACAACAGCATAGGTATATGGGTTTGTTCCGCTGGTGCAATAGTATAAGGTGTAGCGTGCAGATACATACCATTTTCTCCCAGTGATTCACCGTGGTCAGAAAAATACCATATCGCACTGGCCAAACCGGTTTGACTTTGCAATAGTCTAATGATTTCTGCCAGTATATGGTCAGTGTACAGCACCGTATTATCGTAGGTATTGCGTAACTGTTCAGTCGTACACTGTTGAATCTGGTTGGTATCACAGGTAGGCATAAAATGCCGGAATACATCGGGATAACGCTGGTAATAAGCCGGGCCATGGCTGCCCATCATATGCAACACCAGCACTGCATCATCAGGTAATTTCGCAATGACGGCACGCAAATTAATCAATATACTTTCATCCAGACAGCCATCGCCAGTGCATTTTAAATCAGGAGCCCAATCCCGCACATCCACATGACGGATACGCTCGCATACTCCCTTACAGCCACCATCATTATCACGCCAGAGCACATCCACACCTGCGCGTTGCAGAATATCCAGCAAGCCTTCCTGATGTTTGGCCAGATTGGCTTTATAGTGGTGGCGTGGCATATTAGAAAATAAACACGGCAAGGAAATTGCTGTGGCGGTACCACAGGAAGTTACCTGCGGAAAATTAATTACATTCTCTCCCATTGCTGCTAATGCTGGTGTAGTCTGACGAGAATAGCCATTCAGTCCCCAACTCTGCGCCCGCGTGGTTTCACCCACCACCAGCACCAGCAACCTCTTTTGCCCATGGCGTTGATGGCTGGCATCCAGCCCGATACGCTGTAAGGGTCGATGTGCATCATATACGTTGTAAACGGTTTTCAGCGTAGCCCCAATAATATTTGTGGGCACAATTAAATGATTAACTGCCTTATTATTACGAAAAAAAGAAATATAGCTGCCATAGGCCAGCAGAATAATAGCGATAACTAGAACCAGTGAAGCAGTTATGGCAATCAATCGCTTGCCCAGCTCACAATACCACGAATTGGCATAGCAGATACTTATTCCCCAGCAATACCACTGTGCCGGTAACAAACCAGTGATTCCCAGCCACATCCAAAATTGCGGCGTTAACCAGGCACCCGCTTCACCGAGATTAGTCTGAAGAATATTTTGCAGCATATTGGCATCAAAATAAACATTCTGCATCATCACTGCATAGCTTACCGCAGAACTCAGTAATAACAGCAGTGGCACCATGAACCGGTGCAAATATGGCCAGAACAACAACTGCATACAGAAATTCATTGCTGCCAACATCAATATGGGCACTGTTAACCAAAAAATGACATTATGATTCAGACTTACATGCTGAAACAGATAATGCCAGAAACCCATATTCAATATCACTAGAATATAAGCGCTCAGCAATAGCACTATCTGATTACTGCTTAATACCCACTTTGACTGCATCGCCAGCCCCTGTTGATTAAACAATGGCTAGTGTAAATAAACAGCCTTAAGTAAAGCTTAAGGTAAAGCGCAACACCAGACAGTAGCATTGTGATACCGTAGCACAATATGTCTGTAATGTGCGATTCTGTACTTATCAGGAGTCTGAAATGAGTCAATCATGGCATAAGGAACAGCACTTTTCCAATCGTAATAACTGGTTACGCGCCAGTGTTCTGGGCGCAAACGATGGCCTGATTTCTACCGCCAGCCTGCTCATGGGACTGGCTGCTGCTGAACCAAATCAGCATACTTTACTCATATCCGGCATTGCTGCTCTCGTTTCCGGTGCAGTATCCATGGCTGCTGGTGAATATGTTTCTGTTTCCAGCCAGCGCGATACTGAAGCTGCGGATTTACGTAAAGAGCAAGATTCTCTCATTCGATATCCGGAAGTGGAACTGGAAGAACTCACCAATATTTATTGTCAGCGTGGTTTGAACAAAACACTGGCGCAACAGGTTGCAGTCGCCTTAACTGAACACAATGCCCTTGAAGCCCATGCACGGGAAGAAATCGGTATCACTGAAGTTAGCAAAGCCAATCCCTTGCAGGCAGCACTGGCCTCAGCTTTGTCTTTTGCTTGCGGTGCCTTATTACCAGTATTACTATCTTTATTAAGCTCCACCGTATGGCTAATGAGCATACTGTCCATCACGACCATAATTGGTCTTGGTATTCTTGGTTGTATATCAGCCCATCTGGGAGGAGCACCCAAACGCCCTGCCGTAATTCGAATAGCCATACTAGGCATCCTTGCACTCGCATTCACCAGTATGATAGGACGAATTATCGGTATTATTATCTGAAAAAACATGCGTATACTGATTCTTGAAGACGACAGTGATATCGCAGATGGCCTCAATGCCGGCCTGAACCAGCATGGCATGGTTTGTGATATCTTTGCATCTGGCCGACTGGGCGAACAGGCTTTAAGTGCAGCACCATATGATGCGGTAATACTCGATTTAAGTCTGGCAGAAACAGACGGCATGGAAGTGCTTCAGCATTGGCGCAATCAAGGAATTAACACACCAGTGCTGATTCTCACCGCCCGCGATGCCTTACCTGATCGGCTGGCCGGCCTCAATGCTGGTGCTGACGACTATCTGGGCAAACCCTTTGCCCTTGACGAAGTAATTGCCCGCTTACATGCCCTTATCCGTCGTAGCCAAGGTATCAGCCATGCAGAAATCAGCTTTGGCCAGCTTAGCATTAACCTGAATAGCTGTAGTGCCAGTTTACACGGCCAGCCACTGAATCTTACCCAGCGCGAATGGTTGCTATTACAACTACTTATAACTCATCCACAGCAGGTATTCAGCCGCGCCCAGATTGAAGACAAACTGTATAACTGGGAACAGGAAGTTGAAAGCAATGCCGTAGAAGTCCACGTACACCATTTACGCAAAAAAATCGGCACCACGATCATCCGTACCCGGCGTGGGCTTGGCTACCAGCTCGGAGAGGTACCATGAAACCAACCACAGCCATTAGCCGGCGTTTACTTATTTATCTTGGTATCACCCTACCCATACTATGGATAGTCACCGCATTTATTAGCGCAGCAGCCGTCATGCACGAAATAAACGAAGCCAGCGATACTCAGATGAGCCAGCTGGCACAGCGCCTGATGCATACCCCGATTAACCTTAATAGCAACTACAACCCAACCTTACCACCTATACCCAAATCACAGCGAGGTCTTATCGACAGCAAAGAATCTGGCTATGCCATCTGGTATAAAGGGCAGCTAATTAATGCCGATCAAACCGGCCAGACCATTGCCTATAAAAGCAATTATCAGGGCTTTGTCAATCAGGAATACTGGTGGCAAAGCCATGCATGGCGTATCTTTTACCTGCATGACCCGCAGTTGCAACTGCAAGTGGCAGTATCATTCAGTATGCATGAACGCCTGCAAACCGTATTACGCGCCGTGTGGTCACAACTGGCCGTATCCATCCTTGCCCTGCCCTTACTGCTCTGGCTAATCGCATGGGGTGTACGCCGTGGTACCAAACCCCTCCAGCATCTAGCGCAAACCCTGTACCAGCGCGACCCGCATAGCGTTAGCCCGATATCCGGCACCGTACCAACCGAAATCCAGCCCATAATTACCGCACTGAACGACTTACTCCAGCGCATCGAACAAACCCGCGCACGCGAATTACGCTTCACTGCCGATGCCGCCCATGAACTACGCAGTCCACTGGCTGCACTCAAAGTACAAACCGAAGTCCTTGCTCTAACCAATCTGGACGACACCCAGCAACAGCGCGTACGCAATATTGAGCACAGCATAAACCGCACCACCCACCTGGTCGACCAGCTCCTTACCCTCTCCCGACTCGACCCCCTTACTGCACCGCCCTACACCGCTAAAGTAAATTGGACAGACATCACCAGCGAGGCCATAGAAAGCGTCAACCTGTATGCACGCGAACGCCATTGCCGCGTCCAGCGTCAGTTTCAAAGTGAACCAGCAGCCGTGCTACCACTATCCGGCGACCCTACCCTGCTTACCATTCTTATCCGCAATCTGCTCGATAACGCCATCCGCTACAGCCCCAAATACAGCGCCATCAACATAATACTGGCTGCCGATCATATCACTATCACTAATCCCGGCAACGGCGTTGCCCCCGAAAACCTGCAACGCCTGCGCGAACGCTTTTTCCGCCCGGCCGGACAGGAAAGTAGCGGCAGCGGACTGGGATTGTCTATTGTAGATAGTGTTGCGCAATTGCATGGGCTGGAAATAAAATTGACTAACCTGAGAAATAATCAAGGTATACAGGAAGGATTTAAAGTAATACTTAAATTTTTAATTTAAGAAAATAATTTTAAAATAGTATCAATTAAACAACAATAATTAATATTATCTAAACTAATTTCTATGTAAATTGAAATAATAGTATAAAATATTTAAATTTACTTTTGATATTTTTAAAGAATTCTATAGAAAAAAATTAATAAATGGTTTGTACCAATTATTCTATTTAATATACGCTTAATAAAGGAAAAAATATGTCTCACAACGAATTATTTTCATCAATGCATGGTAACCACCAAGTTGCTAATATACTAATAAATGAATTAAAAAAAACTAAATACTTTCTTGATCAAGAAATTTCTAATAAAAAAATATTTATAGATAAAAATCAAGATTTATGCAATTTTTCTAATTTCGAAGCATTTCCTGCAATAAGTTTAAATGAAATTTATGATTTAATAGATAATTTAATAAATAAAATTTTACAATTAAAAGGTGAAAACGTTAATACCATTATAAAATATTTGAATAATAATTTAGATTATTTTATACAAAAAATTATTAATTGTCGAGAGAAATTAATTTTAAATTTAAAAAATCCCAGAAATTTTCAGTACTTTAACTCATTAATTATAACATTGATTTTGCTTGAAAATACCATATCCTCATATAATATAACAACCTCGCATTTTAAAAGAAATTTAATTAAATTAGACAAGGATATAGATAGTCAAAGATCTAATATTTATAGATTAGAAAATATTGTACAATCAATGCAATCGGTAATAAAAAAAATAAATAATATTGAAGAAATATCAGATTCATTAAACTCAATTAAAAAACAATATTTAAATTTAAGCAATGAGCTAACTAAACTCGAAGAAAATTCTAAATCTGAAATCAATAAATCAATTGGTGGTTTTGAAAAAGAATTAGAAAATATAAAAATAAAAGCACAGGAATCTCTAGATGAATTAAACCAACAAAATATCCAAGCAGAAGAAATGCTTAACCAATGTAAAAAATCCAGAGATGATTCTGCCAAGGCTTACGGAATAGCAATTACAAACGGTTTAGCAGGTTCTTTTAAAGCTAGAGCTAAATTTTTAAATTATTCTACGTATGGTTGGATTATAGGGCTGATTTTATCACTATTAGCTTTATGGTGGATAGGAGGAAACCAAGTACAAGACTTAAAAAATTTATACGATAAACAAAATATTTCTTCAATAGCCATATTGTTACAAGCTTTGACAACAATATTAAGTATTTCTGCACCATTATGGTTTGCTTGGCTATCAACAACGCAAATCAATAAATTATTCAAACTTGCGGAAGATTACGGATTTAAATCATCTGTAAGCCAAAGTTATGAAGGTTATAGAAAAGAAACTTCAGATATTTCTCCAGAGCTTCAGCAAGATCTAATTAAATCATTACTAAAAATAATCAATGATGAACCTTTGCGATTAGTTAAGGATGAATCAATTTCAAATACACCATACGAGCATATGTTTAACAACATTATTGAAAAAATTTCATCTAATAAATCTTCAGAAAAGAAAAATGATAATATAAAAAAACAGAGTAAATTGAATACATGATTGAAATTTAATATCAAATTGAATGGTTTATATATAAATCATTCAATTTGTAAAAAGTTTTAGATTCAACTCTTTAAATCAAACTAATACACTAGATTCCTTAGCTCATCAACCTAAGTATCAATCACCAATAGGCATTTTCACTAAAATTTTCCTAAATGGTTTAATCGTATTTAGAAAGCTTGGATATTATAAACACGTTTGTCGAGTTTATTACTAAATTAAAGCTTAATCCTAGGATAAAGCGTAAAAATGTATTCCTCCCCTGAGTCCAGAAAGGCAATCAGTACCCAATAAGCTAGGTGTGCTGGTCAATGGATTTTATGAGTGACAGCAGTCGCAATCAAGGCAGGTTTAGAACCTTCAATGTCATTGATAATTTTAATCGTGAAGCATTAGACATTGATATTACGGTCAGTTTACCGGTAAGCATGGAATAGCTACGGAAAACAGAAAACTTATTAATATGAAAAACAATAGTTGCACATAGGAAATTCAAATTTAAGAGTGTATTAAATAGGTATGCTATTGAAAAAAGAACAAGGAATTTTAAGAAATATTTAAAGCAAAAAATTAAAGAAAATGATATTAAATCTTATAAAGAAAAGAATTATTGGGAGCGAAGAATATAAAGAAAATTATAGGATAAATAAAACAATTTAAGCTCAACTGCCAATTTGTAGTGGCAAACAATAGCGGAATTGACAGACCAGAACTAGCAGAACGAAGCTTCACTGCTATTGATTACCATTTGAAAGCTCATTAAATAGCCTATACACACGAACCATATAAAACACAAAACATTAACGCTTGATTTGTCTAGTCCTTCGGACTGCTGAACACATGTAGGGTATTGAATTCATCAGCCTATTTATCAATAAAGTTAGCTGCACCAAACTTACAACGTCATGCGCTTTCAGTAGCACATTTCTGGTAGCGTAGTAATCTGACTGATCTGATCAGGCTACGATTAATAACAGATTTACCAGAAATAAATTTAACAATTACTGTTCATGTATTATCCGGTAAGTGGGTTGATTTTCCTCAGCTTCGATTTTTTTCAGCTTATCGCAACTGGGCGTACCGGCAAAATCTTTAAACGGTGATTCCAGCTCGTTTTTACAACTCTGCTTTAAGCGTACTTTATCAAACTGAGAGGGGTTATATGCAAATACATTGCTAATTGAGAATGAGAACAACATTATCATTGCAATGTAAGTTAAACCAGTTTTCATTCTCTTTATTCCCCCATCAAAAGATAAAAATTAAACCTGTATAGCTCTTGCTTACCTGTTCAAAGCAGCCTGAATGCTAGATAAACTATCCCGAACTGCATAGTGATTAGTATCACTGCCTTGGTATATGGCACGATAGGAACCATAATCAATCACTTTATTAATCATATTACCATTAATAATTGCCTTATTACCATCGGTTGCAGTAACTGTAAAATAAACCATTTCAACCACCTTTAAAAATTAATATTTACATATTAATAATATAATAGCAAATTTATACTAATAAGCCAAGTTTTTATTTAAATAGATTTAAGTTATATTTACCTTAAGTTAATTATTAATTTGTGAAAAAAGAGTTCATTTAAATATAATTTTAAAATTCTTAATTCTGCCTCAGGATAAATAAAGCAATATCAAAATCTACAAAATGCCAATATAGTAATTGTATTAAAACTTATTTATTGTAGTAGCTAAATCTGCTAAAATTATCTACCGAATGTCAGATATCGAAGATATAAACCTGACCAAATAAATTAATTGGCACATATATGCGCACTTAAGGAATAATCCACACCCATTTAATATTTATGCGCCTATCGTCTAGTGGCCGAGGACACTGCCCTTTCACGGCGGCAACCGGGGTTCGAATCCCTGTAGGCGTGCCAAAATCGAATTAAATTGGATTTTATTTTTTACTAAGTATTGTTATTCTTTTCAAGATCAGAAATAATTGAGTTGATAACACTATTTGTGCAAATGGATAGAGCACTATATAAATAAATATTTGAAACAATTTATAACCGTAATAAAAGCTTGAATTAATAGCTTTTTGTAAGTAACCATAAAAAACAGCGCTTTTAAAGCGCTGTTTTTTATGGTTTTAAATAACACAATTATTTTTTCATAATTTGTCTAACTAGTATCATTATAGCTGAAACAAAGAAAACCAATCCCAATAATTGACCAATTTTATCCCAGTTGTGCAGATTCAGTGCCAGAGGTGCTTCACCCTCTCCTAAGGCAATGGAAGCAACAATTATCATTGCCATTGCTACACCAATGATACTTTCACCCACGATCAGACCGGCTGCTAATAAGGTACCGCGACGGTCTGTCGCTTTCAATTCACGCTCCTGAATTTTCGGATCTGTATGACGTTTTCTGATATGCCGCATACAGAAATATGAAAGTACGGTGCCGATAAAGATAGGCATATTAACGGAAGCAGGCAGATAAATGCCCATGCCTACTGCCAGTGGAGGTATGCTCCAGCCCGGGCGAAGACGTTTTATTACTATATCCAGAACAATCAGGAATATACCTAAACATACACCAGCCTTGATGTAAATCCATTCCAGATTATGCGAAAAAATGCCTTTGGCAATGGTAGTCATCAGGGTTGCCTGCGGGGCAGAGAGTGCCTGAGTAGGATCCATGCCAGATCGTGGCAAGGCTCCGGTAAAACCATAAGCGTTGTAGAGCAGCTCCAGTACTGGTGAAATAACGATGGCACCAACAATACTGCCAATAATCAGTGCTACCTGCTGCCGCCACGGTGTGGCTTGTATCAGATGGCCAGTTTTTAAATCTTGCAGGTTATCATTGGAGATAGTGGAAATAGCCATGACTACTGATGCGGTAAACAGTGCCAGTGCGGTCATAAATTGATTGCCGCCAGCCATGGCAAAAATACCACTAGACTGGCCAATTACCATAAATACCAGAGATATGATAACGATGGATACGATACCGATACTGGATATCGGGCTGGAAGAGGAACCAATCAGGCCGGCCATATAGCCACTGGCTGCGGCTACGAGAAAACCAATGATAAAGGCCATAGTAGTGGCACAGGCCACTAAAGCACAGGCCAAACCAAAAGAAATCGGGGCGCTGGCAATAAAACTGTAAAAGGTAGCAACCAGAATAATCAGGGTTATCAGTATTATCAGTAACATGGTTTTGGGTGATAAATCCTGATTTACCCGTTCCTGTGACTGGTTAGTATCTGAGCCGGAACTAAAGGCCTGAAAAGATAATTTCATGCCTTCAAGCATGGGTTTGAACAGGGTGATTAATGTCCAGATTGCGGCTACAGCTATGGCACCGGCACCAATATAGCGGACTTTGGTAACCCATAGATTGATGGCGAAATCCACCATCGTAGCATTTTCTGGCATAGGGGTAGTACTGGTGAAATACGGTACAGCGATGCCCCATGAGAAAAACATACCCAGCAATACGGCAATACCGCCGGTAATGCCAACCAGCCAGCCGGCACCCAATAAGGCCAGAGAAAATCCCATTGGTACCTGAAACACTGCACTGCCTACTTTAAACCAGGCACTGGCACTTTCGCTGACTACACGCAAGCCACTAACCAGAAAGCTGAAAATACCTGATAGTATGCCGCCGGCAACAATCTGTTTAACCCCGCTTTGCGGTGTGTCGTCTTCGCTTTCCTGTGGTTGATTGTGGTCACCAGCCTTGAGAATTTCGGCTGCCGCCAGACCTTCCGGATAGGGCAAATCACTGTTGACTACGAGCACATGGCGTAATGGAACAGTGAAGATAACACCAAGAATACCACCGGCAATACAAATAAGAGTTGTTTGCCAGAATGGGAATCCCTGCCAGTAGCCAATCATTAGCAGACCAGGTAAAACAAAAATGATTGACGACAAGGTGCCGGCAGCGGATGCCTGTGTTTGCACCATGTTGTTTTCAAGAATATTTGAGCCCTGAAAACATTTCAGTACAGCCATGGATATCACGGCAGCAGGTATGGATGATGCGAATGTCAGGCCAACTTTCAGCCCCAGATACACGTTAGATGCAGTAAATATTACTGTGATTAACGCACCTAAGATCATACCGCGAATGGTAAGCTCCCGGTATTGATCGACCGCCGATGAGGTGGTTGAGGGGTGTTGCATGTAATAACTCCATAAAGATGCGACCCAGAATGATAGCAATAATATTAAAATTTCTGGATATTAATTTATCCTTGCATGACCGCCATTTTGGACAAAAAGCTGCATTGTACAAACTGGTTTGTGTTTTTTCTTTAGATTTTAAGAATGTAGTGTAAATTATGTTTTTTTATTTTTTTAATATGTTAATTAAATTTAAATTTATCCTCACTATCTTTCTTCTTTTTCGACGGTGATTTCTTTTCTGGCTGTTTATTGTCAACCATGACGCCGGTGTCTATACTAGCTATTTTTGTCAAGCTGTGTATTTGTCATGTCTTTAGTTCTGGTTTTACAAAAAGCTGCTTTGCGCCAGTGTGATTTATCCGCTTTACATACGATTATCCCGCCAGCACCAGAGTATACATTTAATGATTCTGTACTGCGTCTGCCGGTAAGTGCCGATTTTCAGTTAGCTCAATCAGTGCAGGCTCAATTACTTGAGCAGCAGATTGATTTTGCCATTGTGCCAGACCAGAGTTTTGCTGATTTGGGCTTGATTATCAGCGATATGGATTCCACGCTGATTACGATTGAATGTGTGGATGAAATTGCTGCCGGTGTGGGCTTGCAATCACAGGTTGCGGCTATAACCGAACGTTCCATGCGTGGTGAAATTGATTTTGAACAGTCATTACGTGCGCGCGTAGCTCTGTTAAAAGGTTTACCGGTTACTGAACTACAGCGTGTATATGAAAATGTGCTGAAATTATCACCGGGTGCTCAATGGCTGTTACAGCAGTGTCATGAGTATGACGTGAAGTTTATGCTGGTTTCCGGTGGGTTCACCTATTTTACTGAACGGTTGCAGCGACAATACGGGCTTGACTACACTTTTGCCAATCAGTTAATGGTAAAAAATGATGCGTTAACCGGTGAACTGGCTGGCAGGATTATCGATGCACAGGCTAAAGCTGATTTACTGGCTGAATATAGAGATAAACTTGGACTGGACAAATTGCAGGTCGTGGCCATGGGTGATGGAGCTAATGATATTCCGATGCTACAGGCGGCCGGCTTTGGTGTGGCTTATCATGCAAAACCAAAAACACAGGCCGCTACTTCAATCAGCGTGCGCTTTGGTGGCCTTGATACTGTGCGCAAGTGGTTCCGCTGATTACAGCTGATCTTCAGCATATTCACGATTAGAAATATCTTTACATATTTAGCGGTATTGCTGAATAAGATTAAATAACTTCAGGCTATGCTGTTTTGTTTTTGCTATCCTTTCTTCTTTGGCTATCCCTGCTACAGGAGAAACACCATACAAAGCAATATAGCCTAAATAATCCATTTGCGCATATTCTGCTGATTTTTTCACAGCTTGCAGAAAATCATTGATAAGAAAATGATTTTCTAATTTAAAATTCTCTTCTGGCTGCTTAACAGTCATACTCACTAATAATTTTTTATTTTTCAGTTTATTTCCTTTGGAACCATAAGCAAATTGATAAGTGAATACCTGATCAAACCGGATTTTTAAAATGGCTGGCATATTAAACCAATACATCGGGTACTGGAGAATAATAAGTTTGTGCCTGAGTAAGGCCGCCTGTTCGGCGCTGATATCAATCTGATAGCCAGGATATAAATGATGAATATTCCTGATTTCAAGATCAGGCATTTTTAACACTAACTCTGCACTGATTGCCTTATTCGCTATTGAATGATCAAAATCCGGGTGAGCCAGAATCATAAGTGCCATAATGATCCATTCTTTTCAAAAAAATCTATAACTATCAAATTTGAGAGTTGAAGGGCATCATGAATTCGATAAACAGTTGTGCTATCTCTTATCTAAGTAAAAACTATCATTGCAGCATTAGTCTGGCCATGAATTTGATTGGCGGTAAGTGGAAAGGCGTGATTCTTTATTATTTGCGTGACAAGTCACAAAGATTTGGTGAGCTCAGAAAAAACATACCCGATATTACGGAGATGACGTTAAGCTTACAGCTCAAACAACTAGAAAGAGATGGTTTGATTTCTCGAACAGTAAAAGGGGATAAACCGCTGATTCAGGTCAACTATGCGCTTACTGATAAAGGCCTGTCGCTTAGTCCGATTTTGTTGGCTTTATCAGAATGGGCAAAAGCGATTAACCACGCTGATTAAATGACTGTAACCGGTAAATCATCAGACCAGTGTTATCGCCTAAAGCATTTTGGCGGCCACAGTTGGCGGATATTCAGTAGCTTTTATTCATTTTAGATAAGATTAGTTCCAGCATAATTCCTTGATTTAACCATAAGTAAAGTTGACTAAAATTGTCGGGTATTAGATAATTCATCTATTGTCAATCTATTTCGGGTTTTGTCATGCGTTTAACCACCAAAGGGCGCTTTGCTGTTATTGCCATGCTGGATTTAGCCATGCATGCGCAATCTGGTGCGGTAAACCTAACGGCGATTAGCGAACGCCAGCGCATTTCCCTGTCTTATCTGGAGCAGTTATTTGGCAAATTACGCCGTGCCGGGCTGGTAGAAAGTATTCGTGGTCCGGGTGGTGGCTATGTTTTAAGTCATGATGCTGCTCAAATTAATATTGCCGACATTATTGCTGCGGCAGAAGACACTCTGGATGCGACGTTATGTGGCGGCAGCGCTGATTGTCAGGATGGCACGCCTTGTCTAACGCATGATTTATGGGCCAACTTGAACAAAACCATAGACAGCTATCTGCGTGGGATTACTTTGCAATGTATTTTGAACCAAGAAACCTACCGTAAGAATAGTAACGAACAAAAAAGCAGCCTTGAGCAGCCGATTACTCTAATAAATCTGCATTAACTCCTGCGCTGCCATGAATATTAAATTAAAGAGAACACGACAATGACCGTAAAACTTCCTATTTATCTGGATTATTCAGCCACTACACCGGTTGATCCGCGTGTGGCAGAAAAAATGATTCCTTACCTGACTGAGTTCTTTGGCAATCCGGCTTCTAACAGCCACAGTTTTGGCTGGCAAGCAGAAGAAGCAGTAGAAAATGCGCGTAATGAAATTGCAGCATTAATTGGTGCTGATTCAAAAGAAATCATTTTCACATCTGGCGCAACTGAATCCGATAATCTGGCCATAAAAGGTGCGGCACAATTTTATGCCAGTAAGGGTAAACATCTGATTACGGTCAAAACGGAACATAAGGCCGTGCTGGACACCATGCGCGAGCTTGAGCGCGAAGGTTTTGAAGTTACCTATCTGGGTGTACAGGAAAATGGTCTGATTGATCTGACCGAACTAGAGGCAGCTATTCGCCCGGATACAACTCTGGTGAGCGTCATGTGGGTGAATAATGAGATTGGCGTGATTCAGGATATTGCGGCGATTGGTGCCATCTGTGCCGAGAAAGGTATTATTTTTCATGTTGACGCAGCACAGGCTACTGGCAAAGTGCACATCGACGTAAAAGCCAATCAGATTGGTTTATTAAGCATGTCGGCACACAAAACTTACGGTCCTAAAGGTATTGGTGCTTTATATGTACGGCGCAAGCCGCGTGTGCGCCTGAATGCGCAGATGCATGGCGGCGGGCATGAGCGCGGGTTTCGTTCCGGTACGCTGGCCACACATCAGATTGTCGGTATGGGCGAAGCATTCCGTCTGGCTCGGCTGGAAATGGATAAGGACAATGCTCATGCCAAGGCACTGCACGAGCGCTTTCTGAATGCCATTAAAGATGTGGAAGAAGTGTATATCAATGGCGACCTGCAACATCGTGTTTATCAGAATCTGAATATCAGCTTCAACTTTGTTGAAGGTGAAAGCCTGATTATGGCGGTTAAGGATATTGCCGTTTCCAGTGGTTCTGCCTGTACATCGGCCAGCCTAGAGCCAAGCTATGTACTGCGTGCATTAGGGCGCAATGACGAACTGGCTCACAGTTCACTGCGCATCACTTTCGGGCGCTTTACCACTGAGGCCGAAGTAGATTATGCCGCAGAGCTGATTAAATCCAAAATCGGTAAATTACGTGAGCTGTCACCGTTATGGGAAATGCATCAGGAAGGTATTGATTTGAATACAGTTGAATGGGCAGCTCACTGATTAGCTGACTACTGCCGTGTTTACATCGGCAGATTGGTGCTTAACAGATAATTTAACGGCAAAGAATCTTTATCGAAGCCGAAAATGACAAAAATATAAGGAACACTCTTATGGCCTATAGTGACAAAGTCATTGATCATTATGAAAATCCACGCAATGTCGGTTCTTTTGAAAAGAACGACCAGAATGTAGGCACAGGGATGGTGGGCGCACCTGCCTGTGGGGACGTGATGAAATTACAAATCAAGGTAAGTGATAACGGTATCATTGAAGATGCCAAATTCAAAACTTATGGCTGTGGTTCAGCCATCGCCTCTTCCAGCCTGATTACTGAATGGGTAAAGGGTAAAAGTCTGGATGAAGCACTGGCCATTAAAAACAGTGCTATTGCTGAAGAACTGGCCTTACCTCCGGTAAAAATTCACTGCTCTATTCTGGCCGAAGACGCGATCAAGGCTGCTGTAGCTGATTATCGGAAAAAACATAACGAGTAGTATGATGATTTTTGGCAGTACCGTAAATGATAATGAATCCTCTACTGAAAAAAATGATGATCATGAAATCAATACAGTAAATCCAGACTATGCCAAAATGCGTACCAGACAGTCTTGTCTGGAATGTAGTGAACCGATATCAGCTGAACACCAGCTTCGATATTCTAGTACACACTTTTGCGTTAATTGTGAAGAGAAAATAGAAATTAAACGCTTTTTTCTCTCTTCATATAAACGCCGTTTTAATCGTAATCATAACGATTCCTGAATATGCTTTGCGTTAAATTTCAGGAAAAGTTTTAAACAGGAGAAAACATGATTTCTCTGACTGAAAAAGCTGCCCAGCACATAAGTAACTATCTGACCAAACGTGGTAAAGGCGAAGGTATTCGTCTTGGTGTTAAAAACAGTGGCTGCTCGGGCATGGCTTATACGCTGGAATTTGTTGACCAAATCCAGCCAGAAGACTTACTTTTTGAGCAACACGGCGTCAAAGTATTTATTGATCCCAAAAGCCATGTCTATCTGGATGGAACAGAACTTGATTTCGTCAAAGAAGGTTTGCAGGAAGGTTTTAAATTTGCCAACCCCAATGCCAAAGACGAATGCGGTTGTGGTGAAAGCTTTCACGTTTAAGCAATCAATAGCTGTTTTTTCTGAAGATATTAAATCTGCCAGAAAACCACAGCCACTATCGTTCGGCCATTTCTACTCCAACCCTGTTGTCACCACAAGGTGAACTGCATGAACCAATACTTTGCCCTTTTTCAATTACCTGAACAGTTTGATATTGACGACAAACAGCTGGAGCAGAATTATCGCCTGCTGGCCGCACAGTGCCATCCAGATAAATTTGCAGCCAAAAGTGCTTTCGAACAGAAACAGGCAATGATGTTGGCCACTACGATAAACGAAGCTTATCGTATCCTGAGCAATCCCTTAGATCGTGCCGCATATCTGTTACAACAGCAGAATATTGACGCAGATGCACCGGAACACACTCATTTTCCAGCCGATTTCTTAATGCAACAAATGCAATGGCGTGAAACATTGGAAGACGCCCGTGCCAAAGCGGATGCAGCAACACTACATGAGCTGGCTGCTACGATTCAGCAGGAGCAAAACAAATTGAATCAGGAGCTGATTACCGCTTTCACGCAGAATCAACTGGAAAAGGCGGCCGAGCTGGTACGTCTGGGTCGTTTTTTACAGAAATTACAGACAGAAATTCAGGCAGCACTGCCCTGATATAATCATCGTTATAGCAGCAAACATGGTTTGAAAAAAATCAAATCGTTAAGTCATTTTTAAAATCAGGACAAAATTCAGATTATGGCCTTATTGCAAATTGCCGAGCCCGGCCTATCCTCTGCCCCGCATGAACACCGTCGCGCTGTTGGTATTGACTTAGGTACAACCAATAGTCTGGTGGCAACCATACGCAGTGGCCATGCAGAATGCCTTGCAGATGAACAGGGGCGGATTACACTGCCCTCAGTTGTACGTTATCAACAGGATTGTCCTCCAGAAGTAGGAACAGACGCATTAAAAGCCCAGCGGATTGACCCAGCTAACACCATCAGTTCAGCTAAACGTTTGATTGGCCGTAGCCTAGACGATATCAGAAATCAATCTGAAACCCGCTATTTACCTTATCATTTTACAAATGATGAGCGCATCATCAGTATTCACACTCGCGCCGGTAATAAAACCCCGATTGATGTTTCCGCTGATATCCTGCGTGTTTTGAAAACGCGGGCAGAAAATAGCTTAGGCGGAGAACTTGCCGGTGTCGTAATTACAGTACCAGCTTATTTTGACGATGCACAGCGTCAGGCAACCAAAGATGCCGCCCGGCTGGCAGGTTTGCATGTTTTACGGTTACTTAATGAGCCAACTGCTGCTGCCATTGCCTATGGTCTGGATAATGCCGCAGAAGGAACATTCATTGTTTACGATCTTGGTGGCGGAACATTTGATGTGTCAGTTTTAACCCTAAGCCGCGGCTTATTTGAAGTTAAAGCAACTAATGGCAACAGTGCCCTAGGTGGTGACGACTTCGATCAACGTCTGTTCTGCTGGTTGCTGGAACAGAATAAACTATCTCAGTTAAATGCGCAGGACAGTGCGCTATTACAATCGCTCTCGCGTGCAGCCAAAGAAGCCCTGACCAATGAAGCATCAACCACCATTGCAGCTACCCTCTCCAATGGCCAGCAGATTCTCACTGATATCAGTCGCGATACCTTCCATCAGCTAACCCAGCCACTGGTGGCCAAAACACTGGAACCAGTTAAACAGGCCATGCGTGATGCCAATATCAGCAAAACTGATATCAAAGGCGTAATCATGGTAGGTGGTGCTACCCGTATGCTGCATGTGCAGCAGGCTGTAGCAACTTTCTTTGGTCAAACACCACTGAATAACCTCAATCCCGATGAAGTAGTGGCACTAGGAGCGGCCATGCAGGCTAATGTACTGGCCGGCAATAAAAATGATGATGAGTGGTTGCTGCTGGACGTAACCCCATTATCACTGGGTCTAGAAACTTATGGTGGGCTGGTAGAAAAAGTAATTCCGCGTAACAGCACCTTGCCCACTGCCCGTGCTCAAGAATTTACAACTTTTAAAGATGGCCAAACGGCTATGATGATCCATGTGGTTCAAGGCGAACGCGAACTGGTTAGCGATTGTCGCAGTCTGGCACAATTTACCCTGCGCGGCATTCCACCAATGGCAGCCGGAGCAGCTCGCATACGGGTAACATTTCAGGTCGATGCTGATGGTTTATTATCGGTATCTGCCCGCGAACAAACCACAGGCGTACAAGCTCATATTGAAGTGAAACCATCGTATGGCTTAGACGATACCGTCATTACCCAAATGCTGAAAGACAGTTTTACCCATGCACAGGCAGATGCCCAACAGCGTGCCCGTGCTGAGGCCACAGTAGAAGCAGAAAGCATTATTGCAGCGGTTAGTAGCGCCCTGACACTGGATGCTGATTTACTCAGCAGCGAAGAACAGCAGGCCATTCAGACAGCACTTGACCAAACCCAACACCAGATTAAGCATGGCCATGCACAGGATATCCGCGATGCCATACATAGCCTGAGTCACGCAACTGATGAGTTTGCGGCCAGACGCATGAACCGCAATATTCAGCGCGCCCTACAAGGCAAAAACGTCAGTGAAATCTGAGATTTTCCCGCAGACACATCAAAATGTTTGCCTATACATAGGAGATAACAAAATGTTAAAACTATATTACATAGCTGGTACCTGTTCATTCGTCCCACATGTGGCCCTGCAATGGAGCGGGCTGCAATACACTGCTGAAGAAGTAGGTCGCGACACCGTTAAATCGGCACAATATCTGGCCTTGAATCCACAAGGCCAAGTACCTTTACTTACAGACGGTAACTGGGCACTTAGCCAGAACATAGCCATTATCGATTACATTAATGACCTTGCGCCCGACAAAGGTATTTATGGTGTCGCAGCCAACAATGATCCTAAAGCCCGTGCCAAAGCACGTCAGTGGTTAGCTTTTGCCAATAGTGATTTACATTCAGGATTCAAACCTATTTTTGGTGCAGCCAGAATGATTGAGGGCGAAGAAGCACAAAACAAGCTTAAAACCAATGCCTGTGATGCAGTAGCCAAAATGTTTGCTGGAATTGATCAAGTTGTGGCACAACAGGATTACTTAACCGGGAACAGCATCAGTATTGCCGATGTTTACGTTTATATAGAAATGCGCTGGGCGCAAAGATGTAAAATTGACCTGAGCCAATACCATAACCTGAATGCATTTTATCAGCGCGTAGAAGCTGATGACGGCATCACCGCTGTATTGAAAGCTCAAAGACTGATTTAATACCAACCTCGGCGTGGCTAATTGCACTTCTTAAAACCAGCCACGCCTGCATTATTTAGAAATACGGAACCACCATGCCCAAAATTACTGTACTGCCTCATCCTCAACTCTGTCCTGAAGGAAAAGTATTAGACAACATTCCCTCAGGAACCAGCATTTGTGATGCATTACTTGAGCATGATATTGAAATTGAACACGCTTGCGAGCAATCCTGTGCCTGTACAACCTGTCATGTTCTGATTCGAACAGGATACGACAGCCTGCCTGAACCAACCGAACAGGAAGAAGATTTACTGGATCAGGCTTGGGGGCTGGAAGCAGATTCACGCCTGAGCTGTCAGGCAAGACTGGCTGACCATGACGTCACAATTGAAATTCCCAAATACACCATTAACCACGCGCGTGAAGAGCATTAAAATTAAACCGTATCGGTAAACTACCCTGAAACTTTATATTCCCTTGCCAATCATCCGCATCAATACAGATTTACACCATGAAATGGACTGATATACACCGCATTGCCGAAGAACTGGCAGACCGCCACGAAGACATTGACCCTGTCAACATTCGTTTTACCCAATTGCGCGAACTGATACTGGCCTTACCAGAATTTAATGACAAACCTGAACACTGTGGCGAACGCATACTTGAAGCAATTCAGCAAGCATGGATTGACGAGACCGCCTGAGTCTAACTACATCCAACCACCACAATGCCAGCAACAACTTAATCTTGGCAACAGCACTCAACTATTTGCAGCCAAACCGATTAGCCATTCTACGGAGTAAACATTAGCTTTAGTGAATTGAAAAAAGGAAATAATCATGAGCCTTAAAAACAGATTAATTGAATACACCCAAACATTGACTGATATTCAAATTGATCATCCGTTTAAGAAATTTCCTGATTATAAAGTACTTCGACACAAGAGTAATCGTAAATGGTTTGGTTTAATTATGGTAGTTGAGAAAAATAAATTAGGCATTAACACTAATGACAAAGTGGAAATAATCAATATCAAATCCGATCCAGAATTAATTTCTACCATAAAAAATAGTTCCGGATTATTTCCAGCTTATCATATGAATAAAAATAACTGGCTTACAATATTATTAGACGGTTCGGTACCATTCGAACAAATAATCAGTTTATTAGACTATAGCTACAAATTAACTATTTAAACTTGACGGATAACACTTAACAACAAAATAAATGGCACTGACTAAACTAATAATCAGTGCTTTAAACAACTAACTTCTAAAAATGGAAACTAAAATCGAAATTACAGCATATTTTGTGCACTACTTACCCTGCAAAAACTAATCAATTAGAGTTTAGATTAACAATAAAGAATATTTATCTGACATTATAGCTAACCAGCTTATCCAACTGGAAAACCTAAACCTTTTCCACTTTTCGGCGTTGCAAACGCCAGCTACAAAACTGCCAGCAGCGATTAAATACATGGCGATAGACCAACACCGCACATAACAAACAGCCACCAGCCGAACCAGCACAAATCAGAAACATAGTTAGCAACTGAAAACGAATTGCCTGATCCGGCGAAGCACCGGCCAGAATCTGCCCGGTAATCATACCCGGCAGGCTTACCAGCCCTACCACACTTAACTGATTAATCGTTGGCAACATACCGGCCACTACCGCCGAGCGCGCAGTATCCCTATACGCTTCCCAGCCTGTTGCCCCCATACACAGCATCACTTCAACCCGCGCCTGTTGCTGGCGTAAATCCTGCGTTAACCGATCCAAGCACAAAGCTACAGCCGTCAAACAATTACCCAGCACCATGCCTAAAATAGGAATCACATATTGCGGTGAATACCACGGCTGAATATGCAGCACCGCATACAGCCCTACTGCCGCACTCAGCCACGAAGCCAGCCAAACCGAAGATAAAGCATCCCGCGTCAGACCACGATAAACATAGCTCCCACGCGAACGCGCCGAAAAACCGGCTATCACAGTCATGACAACAATAATCAGCAGTACCCAATACCATTGATTAGCCGCAAATATCCATTTCAGCAGCAAACCAACAATCGATAATTGCACCACAGCCCGCACTGCCGACACCAAAATACGCTTGGTCAGACCCAGCCTCAGCCATAATGAAACACCGGCACTCACCAGAATCAGTAGCGAAGCCAAAGCCAATTCCGCAATACTAATATCATTAGCCCCTTGCATCATTACCTCCCAGCCTGTGCTGATTTTCGGGTATGAGTAATCCTACCAGCATCCAGATACCAGATTTCATCGCCTACTTCCATCACCTGCTGCTCACTATGCGAAATCCACATATAAGCAGCCTCAGGATTATCCTGCTGCCACTGATTAACCAGTTTCTGTACCGCACGGGCAGAGTCTTCATCCAGCGAAGCGGTCGGTTCATCCAGCAACAAAACCGGTGGCTTTAACTGCAATATGCGCAGCAAACATACCAATTGTGCTTCACCACCAGATAAATCCGTTGCATCACGCTCCAGAAAATTTTCATCCTTGCCCAAATTCTGCAATACTTGTTGCACATAATCTGGCTGGAATTGCTTTTGCTGATAAAAACGCAAAGTAAAAGGCAGCCGCAAATTATCGCGTACAGTTCCCGGAATCAGCATAGCCTGTTGCCGGACATAGGCAATCTGGCTGCGATGCTGCGCAATACAGCGTGCATTTAAGCGCACAGGCTGATTATAACGGTACAACGTACCCGCAGCAGGTAAATCCAGCAAGGAAATTGTGCGCAAAAAAACCGATTTTCCTGCCCCTGATGCACCACTGATAGCCACACGCGCGCCAGCCATAAGCTGAAAATCAATATCCTGCAATAGCATCCTGCCATCATCATGAGCGCGCTGACACACACCCTTACCGGATAAAACAAGCGTACTCATGATGAACTACGCAGTTCTTTCGGCAGCACAAACATAATATTTTCCTCCACACCGGCATCCTCAGTCACTGTTGGGTACCCCCAAGAAACAATAGTCTGTACAACATCATTCACCAGCACCTCCGGTGCAGAAGCACCGGCAGTAATGCCTACCCGCTGCTTCCCGCTGAACCACTGCGTTTGCAGACAACCGGCATTGTCAACCATATAAGCATCAACACCAAGTAAAGCTGCAACCTCACGCAAACGATTACTGTTCGAACTATTGGGAGAACCCACCACAATTACCACATCGCAGATCGCAGCAAGCTTCTTTACTGCTTCCTGACGATTAGTGGTTGCATAACAAATATCCTCTTTATGCGGACTTTTAATATTAGGAAAACGCTGTTTCAACGCAGCAATAATCCCACTGGTTTCATCAACCGAAAGCGTTGTCTGGCTCACATGTGCCAGCTTGTCCTCATTACGAACCTCTAAACCGGCCACATCAGCCACTGTTTCCACCAGCAACATCGCACCTGGCGGCAATTGCCCCATCGTCCCTTCAACCTCGGGATGGCCTTTATGTCCAATCATCACAATCTGATAGCCCTGCTCATCAAGCCGTGACACCTCCTTGTGTACCTTGGTCACCAAAGGGCAGGTAGCATCAAAAATGCGAAAACCACGTGCCACCGCCTCCTGTTGTACAGCCTGCGATACACCATGAGCCGAATAAATCAGCGTTGCTTCCGGCGGCACATCATCCAGATTTTCAATAAATACTGCACCCTTATTGCGCAGATTATCGACCACAAACTTATTATGTACCACTTCATGCCGTACATAAATCGGTGCACCATATTCCTCCAGTGCCCGTTCCACAATACTGATAGCACGGTCAACACCAGCACAAAATCCACGCGGATTGGCCAGCAAAATCTTCTTGTTACTCATTAAACTTTCCGTTATCTGGCCGATTTCACCACAGACAAATCAATCAGACTGCCTTTCTCTTTTGATGAAAAATACTTTCCAGCACCAGCAACACCGCCCCAACACAAATCAGACTATCAGCAACATTAAATGCCGGATAAAACCAATTATGGTAGTAGAACAGCAGAAAATCAACCACATGCCCATGCACCAGCCGGTCAACTACATTACCAATAGCGCCTCCGATAATCAGCGCAGCAGCTAACTTGCCCATCGCCCCGAATTCATCCCGGATAATAGCTTGCAGCAAGTAAATACAGATAATCAGCGCCAATCCCATAAAAAAGAACTTTTGCCAGCCACCCGCATCAGCAAGAAAACTAAATGCTGCACCCGGGTTGTACACCAAAGTCAAATCAAAAAAACCCGGTATGACCGGCATTCTTTCCAAATATTGCACATGCTGCAAAATCATATACTTCGACAACTGATCAGCTATCAAACCCAAAATGATAATTGCACCATACAAAAACATTTTTTTACGTTGCATAACCTTACCCAAAACTACAACAGGCGTGACCGACCAAATCTGCCACGCCTGAGTTATTCAAATCATACCAGCATAACTGGCAACAAAAGAGCCATCATCCTGCATCAAGCATACAGCCGTTGTTCACCAGCACCATCAATATTAAGCGCACAACGACCACAGATAGTCGGGTGCTGCGGGTCTGTACCAACATCATCCGTATAATGCCAGCAACGTTCACATTTAGTGCCCTGATCCACAGTCACAGTAGCGGATAGCTCAGCGCCCTCCTCCACCGTTACCTTAGCCACCATCAGCACAAAACGCAGCTCATCACCAAGCGCACTTACAAAAGGCAGCATTTGCGCCGGCACTCGAATAGCTACATCTGCCTGCAATGAAGACCCAACACTCTTGTCAGCACGCAACGACTCAATTGCCCCATTCACCGTATCCCGTACCGCACGCACCGCCTGCCATTTCTGCATCAGCCCAGCCACCTCAGCTTCTGCCATAGACGGGAACACATGCATAGTATGGTACAGCACACTGTCCTCATCATCACCTGTCAATACCGCCCATGCTTCCTCAGCAGTAAAACAAAGAATCGGGCTCAGTAACAACACCAGATTACGCGTAATATGATACAGCGCAGTCTGCGCACTACGACGGCCATGACTATCAGCCTGCATCGTGTACAAACGGTCTTTCAGAATATCCAGATAGAAAGCACCCATATCCTCAGAACAGAAATGCACAATATCCTGTACCGCAAAATGGAATGCATAGCGAGCAAAATAATCACCAGCCACACGCTCCTGTAACTGCTGTGCCAGTACCAGAGCATAACGATCCAGTTCCAGCATATCAGCAACAGCCACAGCATCCGTATCCGGATTAAAATCACTCAGATTGGCCAGCAAAAAGCGCAGCGTATTACGCAAGCGACGATAGCTTTCAGAAACTCGTTTCAGAATTTCATCAGAAATTGCCAGCTCACCAGAATAATCCGTAGATGCCACCCATAAACGCAGAATATCCGCGCCCAGACTGTCATTCACCTTTTGCGGTGCGACCACATTGCCCACAGATTTAGACATTTTCTGCCCATTACCGTCCACCACAAAACCATGAGTCAACAACTGTTTATACGGAGCACTGCCAACCGTAGCACAGGCAGTCAGCAACGAAGACTGGAACCAGCCACGATGCTGATCCGAACCCTCCAGATACAAATCAGCCGGCCAAGCCAACTCTGGACGCTGGCGCAATACCGCATAATGAGTACTGCCAGAATCAAACCATACATCCAGCGTATCCGGCAACTTGTCATACTCGTCTGCATCTGCGCCCAACAGTTCATGCTTGTCCAGCGCAAACCATGCCTCAATCCCGTGCTGCTCAATCCGTTTAGCTACCTCTTCCAGCAACTCAGCTGAACGCGAATGCAGCTGGCCAGTTTCCTTATGCGCAAAAAACGCCATCGGTGTACCCCAGTAACGCTGACGAGATACCACCCAGTCCGGACGCCCTTCAATCATCGCCTCCAGACGTGCACGACCCCAAGCAGGGAAAAACTCAGTTGCATCAACCGCATCCATGGCCTTATTACGCAGCGTTTTACCATCAGCACCATCCTTATCCATACCGATAAACCACTGACCGGTTGCCCGATAGATCAAAGGCGTTTTATGGCGCCAGCAATGCGCATAACTATGCGTAATTTTACCGTTAGAGAGCAACTTACCCTCTTCAGCCACCCAGTCAATCACCACCGGATTACCTTCCCAGACCGTCATACCAGCCACGCGTGGCACATCACTGATATAGCGTCCTTCAGCATTCACCGGGTTATACAACTGAATTCCATAACGCAGACAGGCAAAATAGTCATCCAAACCATGCGCCGGTGCCGTGTGTACCATACCTGTACCAGCCTCAGTAGTCACATGCTCACCCAGCAACACCGGAATATCCCGATCCAAAAATGGATGATTCAAATGCAGATTTTCCAGCTTCCGCCCAGCTACCTCAGCCAGTACCGCCGTATCATCAGCACCAAAGCCATAGCGACCCAAAGCAGCTTCTGCCAGCTCCTTAGCCAGCACCAGCTTACCTTTAGGCGTATCAACCAACTGATAAACCACCTCCGGCCCTACACAAATTGCCTGACTGGCTGGCAAAGTCCATGGCGTTGTCGTCCAGATAACACCATAAGCTTCACCCAATACCTCATTTAAACCAAAAGCCTGCGCCACAGCAGCGTTATCCTTAAACTGATACGCCACATCAATCGCAAAAGACACCTTATCCTTATACTCTACTTCGGCCTCCGCCAAAGAAGAACCACAATCCAGACAGAACTGCACCGGTTTTTCACCACGGTACAAATAACCACCCTGCTGAATCCGGCCCAGAGTACGCACAATATCTGCCTCAGTTTGATAGTCCATAGTCAGATAAGGATGTTCCCAGTCACCCAGCACACCCAGACGCATAAAATCCTGTTTCTGCCGCGCAATCTGTTCGTGCGCATACTCACGGCATAACTCACGGAACTTTGCTGCCGGAATATTCTTGCCATGCTTCTTTTCTACCATCAGCTCAATCGGCAAACCATGACAATCCCAGCCCGGCACATAAGGCGCATCAAATCCGGCCAGCGTCTTACTGCGAATAATAATATCCTTCAACACCTTATTCACAGCATGACCAATATGAATATCACCATTGGCATATGGAGGGCCATCATGCAGAATAAACTTTGGCCGTCCGGCAGCCAGCTTGCGCAGCTTCTGATAACGCTTTTGCTCATACCATGATTTCAGCCAGCTACCTTCACGCTTAGCCAGATTGCCGCGCATCGGAAACGGCGTATCCAACAAATTTACAGTTTTACTATAGTCAGTCATGACCTTCTCTTCAAAATATATCTAATTATCTAATAATACAATAACAATACAATTCAACAATTTTTTACGGCCACCCAAACACCATCTGGCAATTCAGGTAGCCTGCCATATTCGCGCCGCATCCATATCAGCAAAAATCTGCGCCTGCAACGCCGTCAGCGAATCAAACTTCAACTCATCACGCAACTTGTGCAAAAAATGCACCTGTAAACGTTGCCCGTATAAATCATCAGCACAATCAAAAATATGCACCTCAAGCTTCTGCTGACTACCCGCAGATACCGTTGGATTTTTACCAAAACTGGCCACGCCCCGCTTACGCCCGAAAGCACCAACTACATCCACCACAAACACCCCGTTTAGCGCATAATGCAAAGCTGGCAAATGTATATTGGCTGTCGGACAACCCAGCTCACGCCCCAGCTTAGCACCATGCTTCACCCGGCCACTGAGCGTATAGTCATGTCCCAGCAACAACCGCGCATAAGCCAGATTACCAGCTGCCAGCGCCATCCGTACCGCCGTACTGGATGCACGCACATCCTCAACCAGCACAGATGGCGTACGCTCCGTTACAAAACTAGTCTGCTCCTGTAACAAAGCAAAATCACCACTGCGGTGTGCGCCAAAACGAAAATCATCACCCACCAGCAAATAGCGCGCAGATAACTGTTTCATCAGCATCTGCCTGATAAAATCCATCGGCTGCATAGATGCAAACTGCTGATTGAACCGCAACACATATACCGCATCCACACAACCACTTGCAGCAAGCAAATTCAACTTATCGCGCAAAGGCGTCAACCGGAAAGGCAAAGTTTTCCCTGCCTGCTGCGCAAAAAACTCCTGAGGTTGCGGCTCAAATATCATTACTACCGAACCAAGCCCGCGCTGACAGGCTTCCTGACGTAAACGCAGTAAAATATGCCGATGCCCACAGTGCACCCCATCAAAATTACCGATTGTTACTGCCGTACCGCCAGACCAATCCGGCTGCTGCCCGCTCCCCAACCAAACTTGCATACAATTCTTGAATGAATCAAATAATAAAACGCACCATTGTAAACATTTCAGCCAACCTTAGCCAGCGTAATTAATCAGCATTTTCCCACCCCATCAACCTGCAAATCTGCTTTATTCTCAATAGCAAACAAATTTCATACAGATAAAACAGCATTTCTTGCTAAAATAGCGGTTATTTAGCGCTAAGGCTTCTCACAGCCAACTGCATGCAACATCTCAAAAACCACATTAGGTAACACAATGGCCTTTCGTTTCGACATCATCTACGAATACCGCGAAATGTTTTATTACGGCGCACTTACCACCCTTGGCGTCACCTTAATCTCCACATTGATGGGCACCTTACTTGGCCTAATATGTGCCATTGCCCGCGTAATCCGCATAGAAAAAGGCGGCTTACCCGTGCGAGCCCTAGTATGGGTATTGCGGCAGATCTCACTACTATATGTCACCATCTTTCGTGGCACACCCTTATTCGTACAGATTTTCATCTGGTACTTCGTCTGGTTTCCGCTCCTTATCAACCCCACCGACGGCCTGATTATCAGCGGCGATCTCGCCATCGAACTGCGCCGCAACTATGGTGCACTCATTGCCGGTATACTGGCACTTTCCGTTAACTCTGGTGCCTACATCACCGAAATCTTCCGCGCAGGCATCCAATCAATTGATCGCGGCCAGTTTGAAGCATCTCGCTCCCTTGGTCTCAGCTACACACAAGCCATGCGCTACGTCATCCTGCCCCAAGCCATCCGCCGCATGCTGCCACCGATTGGGAACGAATTCATCACCCTACTTAAAGACAGCTCCCTGCTTTCAGCCATCGCCGTTGCCGAGCTCGCCTTTGCCGCCCGAGCCGCAGCCGGACGTTACCTTACCTACGACACCCCACTTTACACAATTGCCATCATTTACCTGATTATGACCATAGCCCTAAGCTGGTTCTTCTCATCGCTGGAGAAAAAATACAATAAAGGTTATCAACATTAACTCATAATCATTGCAAGAAAATAAACAAAACCAATTAGACAGGGCTGCCGGATTTATCCGGCAGCCCTGTCTTTATTCAACTCCTACCAAAACATCTGCTTAACAAGCAATCAAAATAATTAACCGCCATCTGTCAATAGTGAACACATTAAATATAACTAATAAAATTATTCAATACTTGACTTTAATTAAAGAAATTGCTTAACTAATTATCTACATACCTATCTCAATAAGATGAAAGAGAGAAACCATGAAAGCCGTCAGACTACATGCCAAAAACGATATACGGATAGACGAAATCGAAAAACCAAAACCCAAAGCTGGTGAAATACTAATTAAAATCGGCGCAGCAGGTGTTTGTCATTCCGATTTACACCTGATTCATATGGGCATACCTGATGGAGCACCACCATTTACCCTCGGGCACGAAAACGCCGGCTGGATTGCTGAGCTGGGCGAAGGAGTTACAGACTTTCAAATAGGCGAAGCCGTCATGGTCTATGGACCATGGGGCTGCGGCCACTGCGCACCCTGTCAGCAATCCATGGAAAACTACTGTGAACACCAGTCCGAATCCCCCATTCTCGGTGGCGGTCTGGGTACCAATGGCGGCATGGCCGAATACATGATTGTCCCGTCGAGTCGTTTACTGATTCCTCTGCATGAATTGCAACCAGAACAAGTTGCCCCCCTTTCCGATGCAGCACTAACCCCATACCATGCAATCAAACGTTCCAGCAGCAAAATAACACCCTCATCTTTCGTCTTCGTCATAGGTATTGGCGGTTTAGGACATATGGCCGTACAAATCCTGAAAAAAGTATATTCTGCCACCATTATTGCGGGTGATATTGCTGACGATAAACTGGAATTAGCCAAAAAATACGGTGCAGATTACGTAGTCCGTACCGATAGAGACACCAATAGCATCGTCGAAGAAATTACCCACATCACTGGCGTCAAAAAATGTGCCGTTGTACTCGACTTTGTAGGTAATAATCCAACTCTGGCCTTAGGTGCACAAACAGTTGGCTTAAACGGAGACTGGACAGTAGTCGGACTGGGAGGCGGCAAACTCGATTGGCACTGCATGAACCAGCCATGGGGCGCATCACTCTGTACTCCTTACTGGGGTTCACGCGTCGAACTGATGGAAGTACTGGATTTGAAAAGAAAAGGCCTTATCGACATCGAATACACCACCTATCCCTTGTCTCAAGCCCTGGAAATATACGACAAACTCTCTAAAGGGCAAATCAAAGGCAGAGCCGTACTCATTCCTTAACCTCCTTAACAACAAACGGGCCGAGGGATTTTATCAACCTCAGCCCGTTTTACATACAAAACATCCACCCACCTTATAACCATTTAAACTGAATCATTTACCATTCACCATCCAAAAAATCATCCAGTGCATCTTGTATAGAAGGAAACCACGCCAGAAAAGGCGAGTCTATTTCCGCAATAACCTGTTCGGAATAATATTTTTTCTGATCTAATATATTCTTAATCACATTATCTTCATAAATATGATCCAGCGTCACCACAGCAAACTGGTGCTCATCTAATCGTTCAATAATATTTGCTCGACATAAACAATTATTGTATTTCAATAAAACCTTATGTTCTATAAACATAGCTCACCCGCAGTCACATAATTTGTTCATTCAACTCCAAATAAACTACACATCTATCCGTTCATAACACCACTGATTGAACTCATCCCAAAAGCCAGAGCAAATTGCAGATATTCCCGTTTATATGAATCCACATACCGCATAAACTTCTTATCATCATTAACAATATCCGAAACACATTGCAGCATCTGCATATGGCTGCCACTTGTCAAAGCATGTATTATCTCCGCAATAAAATCAATATCAGTAACATCAACAAATGGAAAACCAAAATGACGAACAAAACCAACCAGACCAGTAAATTTCTAAGCTACATATTAAGACACCAGCCCGAAGCCATAGGTCTTACCCTAAATCCAGATGGGTGGGTAAACATCGATATCCTAATAAAACAGGCAAATCTACACGGAGAAACATTAAACAGAGAAATAATTGACCAAATAGTACAGACCAGCGATAAAAAACGTTTCACCATTTCCGAAAATGGCCAGAACATCCGCGCAGCGCAAGGACACTCCACCAAACAGGTTGATATAGCATATAGCGAGCAGAAACCCCCTGAATTTCTATATCACGGTACAGCTACAAGATTCTTAAACTCAATAAACCAGCAAGGGCTGCTACCGGGGAGCCGTCATTATGTACATCTGTCTACCAATGCCGAAACCGCAGCCACAGTCGGCGCGCGTCATGGAAAACCCATTATTTTGCAAATAAACGCTTTAACCATGTTTCAAGCAGGCTATAAATTCTATCTGGCCGATAATGGCGTATGGCTAACCCAAACCATACCGGCAAAATATTTCCATTTATATCAGCACAGAAATCAGCCTGATGCAACAGTATCAGACTTATAAATAGCCCTAAGAGTACAACCACAGAATAAGAGCAGAAAATATTAACCTATTCAATATCAAAATTTTTAAAACAAAGCGACTCAAATACTATCCCTTTATCGCACCAGTAAACATAAATCTCAGAATTCATGCCAAATAAAATACTCATATCAAACATATTTCAAAAACTTATAATTTTGATTTTAAATTTTCCAAAATTTCAATCGAAGTATTCAACTCATCGAAAGGTTCAAACTCATCCCTTAATTTATAAAGCACAGACAATAAAGCAATATCACCCAAATCTCCTGCTGCCTCAACCAAGTCATCATATACCGGTTCCTTACCTAATTCATTCATCAATACCTGAGTTACCCGCTTATCACGCAACTTAGCCAAACCAACCATAGCCTCCAAGCGAACATCAAAATCACCATCCTGCAACAATAAAACCAAACAGTTTCTAACCTCAGGAGAATCATATCCGTTCATATGAACAGCAAATGCAGCCCAACCTCTTACTGAGCTATGACTATCGCTCAATAGCTTGATTAACAACGGTATTGATGCCTTACTATCAAAAGTTGATAAAGCAAAAGCCGTACTTTCTCTCACATTTACAGATTTATCCAATACCGTATTTTTAGCCAATTCCAATAACAAACCGGCATTTTTATTATTCCGGCGACAACGATGTCCGAAAGACGACACCGCATAAGAGCGGACTAAAACAGATTTATCAGTTAAAGCTAAATGACCAAGTATTTCAAGAGATACTTTTTCCTCAAACGTAGATAACTTGATTTGGCCTAAAATAAAAGCAGCTAATGCTCTGCGCTTATAATTACCATCTGAACAATCCATCTGAGCCAGCTTAATAACCCTACGCCCACCCTCTAGCTGTAATATTTTTGCAGCTTCCATCGCCAGCATAAAATCATTATGACCCAGCAAAGCAATCAACTTATCTTCCGGCAGATTTCGACATCGCTCCCGATACTGAAACTCAATATCCTCTTTCTTCTTACTATAAGCAGATCTTGCCATTAAAATACCCCAGAACATTTACAACACATTCTAATCCCGTATTTCATCATAAGCACAACATATCAAATTAAATTTTTTATCCAACAACATAAACTTTATAAAGCAAATCCATCACAGCCCAAAACATAACCACAACCTAAAGCTCATAAATAAAAAATTGCAATATCCCTACCAGCAAATCTTAAAAATAACCATTCATTCATAACTCATCCATATTTTCATTATTAGATAAATACAAATATTTAAATTTCTTATTTCCGGCTAAATTGATATTTTCATCATTTAAATAAATAAACTTAACAACCTCCCCATTCAACAATCTCTTCACCTCATCAAATGACTTTACCTTATACCGAGAACTTATAATCAAATCTCCGTCCTCAAAAGGTATCATCTCCTTATCGTTCCTTCGAGAAGATTGCCACGATAAAGGCAATATTTTCCTTATTCCCAATACTTTACAGACCCCGAGACCATCACCATACCAACATCTTTCATATGCACCAGAAGAATCATTATTAATTTCTCTTCGAGTTTCCGAATTAAAAAATGCACATCCAGCTCCGTTAGCCAAGCTCACATTCTTTTTTATCTGCCGATAAAGCTGTCTTCTGCTATTTGCATGAATTAAAAGGAATTCCTCATCAATAGAAAAATCCTTCTGCTGTTTATTATCTTCTGTAGCTAACGTAGTACTAACCATATCAACCACAAACCACCCCATTACATCATCTCCATTGCTTTGGCCAGATAATCATTACCATAATCATAATAATCCAACCTAACCTCATCACCCTGCGCAAACCTTGCCGCATTTTTCAGACTATCTGTATAAAATAATGAATAGGCCAGTTCACAACCACTATCTGAAACACCATCGAAAACACCATCTACTTTAGTTGTTATCGAACAAAATTTTCTAGTACCAAGTAATACTTTCCTGACTTTCTTATGCTGCCGAACAATAATTTGTTGGTTTTGTTGCTTAAGAAAATCTATTTTTGCCATTACCTTTTCCCTGAGCTCATCATTATCCCTAAATTTAAAATAGTAGTATTCCTCTTCCAGAATAAATTCACCTTGTTCTTCCAATCTTGTTCCATCTTCTACAATCAAGAAAATAAAACTTACAGAGCCAGCTTCCATTAATACCTCTCAACACCATAGTAAACAAAACATGTTTAACTTAAAAATCATGCCAATCAATTTACCAATCACGCCATCCATTTACACCTGAGCATCTTATTATTACAACATCAGCAACTACCATAGCCTATTTTTTTCACTGGCACATACTTTCACAAACAGCACATACAAACAGATACCAGAACAGCATCTTCTTAATAATTTCAGATATATACCAAATATATCCATTGCCACTCTAAATAGCTATCTCAATAAAACTAATCAATATCACTTAGTTCCGGATATTGCTCATATATCAGGTCTAAAATATTTACCTGAAGTTCCCCGATTATCATCCACACAGCTCTTTTCAGCATTTTATATTCAACTTGAGATAATTGCCCCTCAGTTCCCAAAAGCAATTTAGACAATAACCTTACTGTCTCCATTGATACATCATTTATCCTAATCGCCGTAGCCCTTTACATAATAGATGCTCCGCTACTCAAACCACAATACTAACCAGAAAGACTCAATTAAAATATAACTACCCACCAGAAAATCGTAAAACCCAACATAGCCATTCCACTTAGCCAAATTACCTACGTATTTAACCTTTACCATAAAGCTCATCAATCAACTGATTATATTCTAAATAATAATCTCTAAACCTTTCCTTATCATACAAACGTTTATAAAGATATGTTCTTCTATAAATTGCATATAAAGTATCTTTTCCACTATAGTTATCCATTTCCCAATCTTTAATGTCTATTTCCCATTGTTTGAGTGTAAATAATTGAATTTTTTCATAGTCAGACAAAAAATTTAATTTTTTTATTAATACAGTTTCTCTTAATCGGGCAATAGTCATATAACGATAAATATATTCATTACTCAGTTTATTTTTATCCAGATTAGTCTTAAATTTTTCATTTCTTAAAATCCTGAATGCATGCCGAGCCAGACAAAAACGATGAGGGCTTTTCCAGTCAACAGGTCTACCTAACTGCTTCAAATGGTTATCAGCTCTGATAACACATTCTTTCTTATCCGGTTTTTCAATATAAAAGTCAAAAAAAGAATAAGCCTCAAGAGTATCTAATCTATAAACAACAATAGCGACTTTAATGCCATTATCAACATCGTCTACATCCATAGTATATGCTTCAAAATATTCATTTTTTCCTACACGCACAGGTACTAATTGCCAATATTTGTGATTTAAATATCTATTACACATGCATCACTCCATTAATTTACAAAGAAAATCAATTAAAAATAACACAACCCATTATAATAAATAGCTATATCGATAACCCTACCCCTATAACATAAAATCATACTGCTTAACTGGATTAATATCTGTTACATATAATCTTAGCCAAATTTCCTCCAGCTAAAAAATCTACTAGTCAAACTATAAACACACAATTAAACCTAACCAATATAAAACCATGTCATAACATTATATAATGGCATATTTTTGGCCAGCCTTTAAACCTAAACTTATTTACATAAAAATCTTAATTAATCAAGTTCTTTAGGTTTAAGATGCGGGTGTCTGATATATATATTTTTTAAAACATCCCAATATATAATACTCATCAATTGAGCAACAACCTTACGATAAGCAATAAATTCGTTTTCAGAACAACACTCTTGTACCTGCAATAATGATTCATCTAACTCACGCGTTGTTTTTAAAAGCAAATCACTAATATTTTGAGCAACTACTTGATTTTCTATCATATAAGTACCCCTTAGCAGTCATTGTCTTCCCAATGCCTTCTTCCGCAAATCCAAAACTTAAATCCATTATTTCCACTGAGTAAAGCTTCTTCCAAACACCTTTCTCAGCCCATCTCCCTAACTATACAGCCTCATTGCTCTTCAAACTCTTCGCAATTTTCCTCGTCCCCATCAATAAAACCATAATCTAAAACAAGCTCCCTCCCAGTCCAACGGCAATACCCTTTATCCCCCAATCACTATCGGTTTTATAGCACTGCCTACAGCCTCTCCTATTACCGCGTCTGTTACGCCACAGCTAACTGTTCCCACACCAGACAATACCAAGGTATATCCAGCTTTGTTTAATCTTTCTCCCACAGCGATACCTACAGCACTACTAGTCGCAGCATCCATTACAGATATCACTTTAGCACCTCATTCAGCTCCCTGTGTATAACCTCTTTTAGATTTATTCAGTACACAACCCCAATACGATAAACCATATAGCCCGTACAACAGCAAACTCCCATCTGCATAACCATAAGTACTTATTCTATCCGCCAACCTTATCATACCACTCTGGCTTTACCGCCCAGTCTGCGCATCCCAATCACGGAATGAATTGTATGCCCTCCGGTCGCGGCATCGCCGTAGAGACTCAGCAAGTATCAGCTCATCATTATCAGATTATTTGCAACGCTATTGATTTTTCAGCTCCGTTCTCTATTACCGTTTATCGCCTGTTACAGCGTGCCCAGCAGACCAGTTATCAGGTAATGATAGCTGGTTTCAGTGTCTGGCTTTCGCCCAGATTAGCCTGCCACAAGAGGCTGGCGACCCAGCCACTATCTGGCTTCCAATCAAACATTACCCACATTTTGCCATTCTGATCCTGTTCAGCTATTAGCTCATCGCTGCCATAGATATAGTAGATGCTCTTGCCGTTTATGGTTTTGCTGATGCGGCGGCCAAACGGGTCGTACTGGTAGCTGGCTATTTCTCCGCTGGTATTGCTGACTTTACTCAGTCGCACTGCGGCGTTATAGCTAAAGTTTCAACTTTAAATCAAACATTTAAAAACTATCCCGCAATATAGTAAATAGCAGGATAATTATATTTAATTTTTAACTAAAAAATACATCCCTTTAATCTATTAAAACCTTTTTCTTTCTAATAATTTAAACTCAGGGTTTGGTGCAGAATAATGAATTAAACCGGCAACATCAGTATCTACCATTATTCCAGTTTTACATATATCTATCCATGATTCATAATTAAATTCAGGAAGATAATCTTTTGAATCAAAAGAACATAATACTATACCAGTCATCCCTCCTTCTAAACTAAGTTTATCTCCCGCCCTTATTTCATCACCATTTGGATAATTCATTTTAACTCCATACTTAAATAAATTTCAATTAATATTAATCACCTAGCATTCTAATCAAATAATAAAACCTAGCCATATATCACTTCTATTCGATCATTCTTATTCAATCCTATGGCTTAGAATCAGCTCTGCTTAATAAAATCAAGTCGTAATCAGCATATGAATAATGGACTAACCCACCACCATATGTCTTAATCATAACCCCCGATTTACATACATCAGTAAATGTTTCGTACTCAAAATCAGGAAAATATTCTTTTGTATCAAAACAACATATAATGATTCCTTCAAGTCCTCCACCAAAAGTGACTACATCACCTAATTCAACTTTTCCACCAGCAGCATAATTCATATACTTTCCTTAATTAGCCATATCTCCATCAAATATTGACCTGAATGGCAAGAGTATGTAACCACCCTGTCATTCAACCCTATCCAACACCTTGGATATATCATCCTTTCTACTCATCATAATCACAAAAGCAGTTGTATAACAGCCCAGTACCAGCATCTTTGAAAAGTACAATCTCCAAAAATAACGACATCGCCAAGTTCTGCTATTTATAATTAAAAAAGATTAATTAAATCATATTACTAATCAAATAAGGCCCATATAACTAAATTTCATAAATAAAAGCTTAATTAACTCTTAATTTAATCCTAAAACACTTCCAAATGTAATTTAATCCATAGATTGTCAAAAAAGCCAGTAGCATCGCCAGCACTATATAATCAAAAGTATCTAATCTTGACTTTATAGGTATTATATTATTATTCACAACTTGATAAGTAGACCAGACAGTTCTCTCTGGATCTTTAAATTCAGTTTCAATTTGATGACCATTTTCGATTTTCTTTATACTATATGAAAAGCTTGACGGCGTATCATCACCAGCATCCCATTCCTTACGATCAACTTTCTTTTCAGAAATAAAAGAAAAATCTTCCTTTTGAAAATCCTTAAGTTTACTTAAGTTTAATGGATAAAAAGTCTCATCATCAAATACAACTATAGTAAAATCACCATGTAGAGTTTCTTTATCCGCATATCTCATATCGTAATATGAAATTAAATATAAAAAAATCTTTATCAGTAAAAAAAATATTACAAAATTTATTGTATAAATTTTTAGTTTCTCAAAAAAAATATACATTATTTTCTTCATATTTCATCTCCATAAAAAACATAGATTGCAAAAACAATCCAAGTTTAAAGGTTAATTATATCTTTATATTATACTTGCACTGACCAGTTTCTATTGCTGGTTCAAATATCCCACGTAAAGTTAAACCTTGGCTTAACCAGAAATAAGCTGCTTTTGCTGCATTCTGATGCCTTTCTTGATCCATATTTCGCGTTGGCTCTACCATTGCTTTAAATAAGCACAATATAAATCTATTTTTTGACAATACCTCCGGCTACTACACCCTATGGTTCCATTATCATTCATATCACCCACCTACAACTGCAACAGTCCCCAATATAATCACTGTTTAAAAAATGATGGCCACAGTTTTCCATTACCGATACCCAAATTTTAATATCCTTAATTAAACAAAATTCAAATTATAATCTTACTACCCACTAAAAAGTGTATGAGCTAATATAACCATCCCTCCCTGACAAAATCATTACCATATCTAATTTTCACCATAAAGCTGATCTATTTTTTTATTGTATTCTATATAGTATTGTTTAAATTTTTCTTTATCCAATAATCTTTTATACAAATATGTTCGCCTATGAATATTAAATAAAATATCTTTTCTACTGTAATTACTTAATTCTTTATCTTTTAGTTTTATTTCCCAATCTTTCAAAGTAAATAGTTGAATTTTTTCTTCATCAGACAACCTATTTAATTTTTTTATGAATGCAGCCTCTTTAAATTGGGAGATTAGCGTATAACGATAAATATCATTGCTATTTAGCTTATTTTTCTCTAAATCTATTTTAAATTTTTCATTTCTTAAAATTATAAATGCATGTCGAGCAATGCAGTAGCGATGCGGTTTTTGCCAGTCAACTGGTCTACCTAACTGTTTAAGGTATTCATGTGTTTTAATATACCATTCTTCTTTGTCTTTTTTATTTTTATTAACAGCATCAATATAAAAATATGAATAAGCCTCAAAAGTATCCAACCTAAAAACTACAATAGTGATATACAGATTGTTTTTTTGATTGCTATCCTCTACATCAATAATAAAAGATTTAAAGAATTCATTCTTTCCTGGGCACAATCCTAATATGTCCCAGTGACAATGACCTATTAAATTTTCACGCATCAATTATTCCTATCTATAAAAAACTGGATAGGCTACACTAATTCATACAACTTTTTTAGGGGGTAAGGTAAACTTAA
>NZ_JAGGIJ010000011.1:0-44840 GCF_024103505.1 Snodgrassella sp. | reverse complement strand
GGTAATCTGTTCTGTTAAAGAGCGTTGCTTTTGACTGCGTTCTACTTTAAACTGGCTAGTTCTTTCGCGTCGCGTCATCAGCGAAGAAGGCGAACTATACGCCTCGCTCTAAACGCTGTCAACTACTTCTCGCTTTTATTTTTGTATAATTTATTAACCGCATATTTTTTATAATATTTAATTTTGTCGAATTTAGTTTTAGTTTGTTTTGATGAATGTCCTTTAGATAGATATTGCTCAATCTATTGGTTCAGTCATTTGTTGCAGAAATGATTTGTGCTATTTGTTGGTATTTATCTCTATTTAATGTGGTTAAGTTTAAAGTTTGTTCTGCCAGTGCTTTGTAAACTACTCGTTCTGAGGAACTCAATGCCTGCCAGTGGCAGGCGATTATGTTGCTATCGCCACGTTTTATCGGACCAGTTAAGGCTTCTGCTGGAGACATGATTTGCAGTTGATCAAGATTTTGTTGCATGAGTTGGTTTACTAGCTTTTCTGTTAGTTGTGGCGGCAAGGATAAGGTAGCCAGTATATTGCGCGCATAAGCATTTAATGTGACTAAAAAATTAGCGCTGATGGAAAGTGCTGCGTGATAGCGAGTTTTCTGAGCAGAGTTAATATTGAAACTAGTTAGATTTGCTGCCTGTGCCAACTGTTGCAATAACGGTAATGCTGCGCTGTCGCCTTCTATGGCGCATAGGTGGCCGGCCAGTGTATTAATTGCCGTTTCGATTGTGGCAAAAGCAAATACTGGATGTAATGAACCAGTTAGTATTTTTTGTTTGTTTGACTGTAATACTTTGCTATTTAGTGCTCCGCTAAAATGAAGTATTAGTGTATTGGCTGTGATCCAGTCTGTCTGATTAATTTGTTGGCCAATTGTTTCTATGGCTTGATCACTAACACCTATGACTACGATATCTGCTGGTGGTAAGGTATTTAGCTGTTTATGAAGTTGAATATGCGGTATATGGCTTTTAAGATGCTGTGCTGCTGGGAAACTGCGATTCCATGCTGCCTGTATATTTATTTGTCTGCTTTGATGCCAGATAATGGCTAGTGTTGAGGCAACTTTACCGGTACCGATGATATTTAATCGTGGCATAGATGACTTTGTTGGTTGGGTGGATTGAGTGAAGATGTCGGTCATTATCAGTTTTTCTTGGCTTAAGGGTAATTATTTTGTCTGTAGCTACGGGTTGTCATTGAAGCCGCTTAATCAAAACGGTACACTTCGATACTTACTCTATATTCTAATCAAAATTTATTTGGGCAAACACGTTAATGAAAGCTGCTTTTAATGTGAAATCCGCGCGTCTGGATACACTATCAGTACAGTTACTGACTGATGACCTGACTTTGATTAACTATGAACTAAAGCAACGGGCAGATCGTTTTGGAAATTTACGTAATATGCCTTTTACTTTGGATCTGCAAAATCTTACTAGTCCGGCAACAGTAGATTTAGGAAAGCTATTTGCGCTGTTTGCACAATATCATTTGCGTGTTATAGCTATTCGTCATTCTGATGCAAGCTGGGCAAGTTTGGCTAAACAACATAATATAGCTTTTAGTATTTTGCCGGAAGAGCAGGCTAATTCTCGAGTGAAAGCTGTAGCCGAGGCATTTTCTCCACAAACGGCAGATGCAAATAAAGAAAAATGTATTTCATCAGTTTCCGCAAATGCGCTGCCAACGTTGGTTATTGATCGTACGATTCGGACGGGGCAACAGGTTTATGCAGAAAAATCTGACTTAATTGTTCTGGGATTGGTCAGTGAAGGTGCGGAGATCATTGCTGATGGCAATATTCATATTTACGGCCCGTTGCGTGGACGTGCTTTAGCTGGTGCCGCAGGTAATAAGGATACACGTATTTTTGCTCAGTGCATGCAAGCTGAGCTGGTATCTGTGGCTGGTATTTATCGTATTTTTGATCAGCAGTTACCGGCACATTTGGATCGTCGCCCAGCACAGATTTTTCTGCAAAATGACCGGCTGGTACTTAGCGCGATTCAGGCGCATTAATTTATTCAGATGTATGATTTTTATGCACTGTTAATTTGTAAACATATTAATGGGTTCACTTTACAACAAAAGGAATTTAATTGTGGCAAAGATTATTGTGGTGACGTCAGGTAAAGGTGGTGTTGGTAAAACCACAACCAGTGCCAGCATTTCAACAGGTCTAGCTTTAGCCGGCCATAAAACTGCGGTAATTGATTTTGACGTGGGTTTACGTAATCTTGATTTGATTATGGGTTGTGAGCGCCGCGTGGTTTATGATCTGATTAATGTCATTCAGGATGAGGCTACTCTTAATCAGGCGTTAATTAAGGACAAACACTGCGATAATCTTTATGTATTACCAGCATCTCAAACTCGCGATAAGGATGCGCTTACTCGTGATGGGGTGGAAAAGGTTTTAAACGACCTAACTGGCAAGATGGGTTTTGAATATGTGGTCTGTGATTCTCCAGCAGGTATTGAGCAGGGCGCATTGATGGCTTTGTACTTTGCAGATGAGGCTATTGTAACTACGAATCCAGAAATTTCCAGTGTACGTGATTCTGACCGTATTTTAGGTATTTTATCCAGCAAATCCCGCCGTGCGGAAACTAATGGTGTACCGGTAAAAGAGCATTTACTGATCACACGTTACGCGCCTGAACGCGTTGAAAAGGGTGAAATGCTGTCTGTTCAGGATATTCAGGATATTTTGCGTATTCCTTTGATTGGTGTCATTCCTGAATCGCAAAATGTGCTACAGGCTTCCAATTCGGGCACTCCTGTTATTTTACAGGAAGATTCAGTGGTTGCTGAGGCATATAAAGATGTGGTAGCTCGTCTGTTAGGTGAAGACCGTCCAATCCGCTTTCTGGATGCTGAGAAAAAAGGCTTTCTCAAGCGCCTGTTTGGAGGTTAGGTCATGTCTATAATGGATTTTCTTTTTGGCAAGAAGCAACAATCCGCTCAGCTGGCACGCGACCGTTTGCAGATTATTATTGCGCAGGAGCGTGCTACACAAGCACCAGATTATTTGCCTACATTGCAAAAAGAGCTATTGGAAGTTTTGTCAAAATATGTTCATGTTTCTTTGAACGATATTCATATTGCTCAGGAAAAGAAAGATGGTATGGATGTATTGGCTCTGAATATTACTTTACCGGAAACGGGAAAAAAAAGGCCAGTGAATGACGCTGACTGAATTGCGCTATATTGTGGCCGTCGCTCAGGAAAAACATTTTGGGCGTGCTGCCCAGCGATGCTTTGTGAGCCAGCCCACTTTATCTATTGCAATTAAAAAGCTTGAAGAAGAGTTGGGGCTGACTTTATTTGACCGCAGCAGTAATGAAGTTTTGACAACTGAAGCGGGTCAGCGAATTGTGTTACAGGCACGCCGGGTACTGGAAGAAGCTGATCGTATCAGGCTAATGGCAAATCAGGAACAAAGCGAGCTGGCTGGAATATTTAAGCTTGGTCTTATTTTTACAATTGCACCATATCTGTTACCGAAATTAATTTTGTCATTGCGGCAGCTGGCACCGGAAATGCCATTGCAACTGGATGAAAATTATACTGATGTGCTAACAGAATTACTGAAGCGTGGTGCTCTGGATGCAATTGTGGTTGCTGAACCATTTCATGAAACGGGGCTGGCAACGATCCCGCTCTATGATGAACCTTTTTTTGTTATTGTTCCCAAAGGCCATCCTTTTGAGCAATTAGACGAAGTTACGCCAAAACAGCTGGGCGAAGAACGTGTATTGTTGCTTACAGAAGGTAACTGTATGCGTGATAATGTACTGGATAGCTGTCAGGAATTGGCTTCGCGTCAGAAAATTCTGGGTTTATCGAATAGTATTCAAGGAAGTTCTATTAACACGATTCGGCATATGGTTGCCAGTGGCTTGGGTATTAGTGTAATGCCTGCTACGGCATTAACGGAAAATGACCATTTGTTATTCAGCATTATTCCTTTTACTAATCCGGCTCCGAAACGGCGTGTGGTCTTGGCCTCACGACGTAATTTTGTCCGCCCTAAAGCTTTAAGGATGATCAAATCGGCTATTTTGTCTTCGCATCTATCCGGAGTACAATTTATTCATGATGTTGATTAGGCTTTATTGTTACAAGAAAAACGTCAGTTTTTGAGCTGGCGTTTTTCTTGGGCGGGAATTTCTGATTTATAGCGGCTAGAAAGTTTTTGATTATTTGTCTGTATGGTGTTTTTTTAATCTGTGCTGATAGAATTATCTTCTAAGGTGATATGGATTAAAATTTAGACAGATTTAGACAGGATGTTCAATGATTGCATTAATACAACGCGTTAAGCAAGCCAGTGTCAGTGTAAACTGTGAAATTATCGGCCAAATAGAGCACGGATTGCTGGTTCTGTTAGGTGTTGAACAAGGCGATGATCCACAAAAAGCTGAACGTCTGTGCAATAAGGTTCTAGGTTACCGAGTATTTGGTGATCAGGATAATAAAATGAATTTGAATATTAAGCAGGTGAATGGACAACTATTGGTTGTATCACAATTTACTCTTGCTGCTGATACTAAAAAAGGGACGAGACCTAGTTTTACTAAAGGTGCAACGCCAGCTGAAGCCAATCATTTGTATAATTATTTTGTTGAATTATGCCAAAAACAGCTTATAACTAAAACTGGAATATTTGCAGCAGATATGCAGGTTTCTCTGGTTAATGATGGCCCAGTCACGTTTTGGCTACAAGTTTAATTACTATTTATTGCTCGCGCTTTGAAATATGAATATTAGTTAATTTTTAGTAGCGACTTAACTCTTGTTTCAATACGCGGATATTGGCCTGTCTATCGGTAACATTTTGCTGCCAGCGCTGAATTTGGGCAACAATACCTTGCTTTTGCGCCTGTCGCAATTGCTGCTGGGCTGTCACCAATGCCCGCTGTTCACTGGCAATATCACGCTGTACGAGTTGCTTTGGGGTTAATTTGGGCACAACAATTATTTTTGCTGGTACATTTTTATTTTTAATTGCAGTGGCTATATCTGGTTTCGGTGTCTGCTGACGCAGCAGGATGCCTATTTTAGGTGTTGGCGGTACTTTCATTAAATCGCTATCACGACCAAATTCAGCACTATACCAGAGGCGCTGTAGCTGCTCTAATCCTGGGGCATTTTGGTTTTCCAGTGAATGTTTTTTTAAATCATCACTGTCTGTGGGCGGATGTTTGGCAATCTGGCATTGAACATCTAATGGTTTAGTTGTGTAGCTAACATGATTATTTGCTAGCGGACATGCATACCAGATTACCGGCACTGGTTCGCTAGCCATGATTGCGGCTGGTTTATCTTCAGCCCAAACTGGGTTTAAATAGCCTAATAGCAGTACACAGATACTAAGATAAAAACCAAGTCTGAACTTGTTTTGCATGACAATGACTCATTGCATTTAAATTAAAAACAAACAGATTTATATTACAACAATTCAAATGAGGCTAGTTAACTAGGTAAATCCATATAATTAGTCCAAGTGTTGTATTGTACGACAAGTTATTTGCTGTGCAGATGCTTTGTATTACAGTTTTTACTTTTATATCATATTAGTTGTTACTTTGTATATTTATTACAGAAAATATTGAGTTTATTTTGAATTGTCTAATGATGTATCTAGGTAAAATGGGATATTAGGGTGTTAACAGTAATATATTTAAGTGTTAACTAATGGTTATATTTTTACATGTTGAAAAACACGCTATAAGAAGGAGTATGGTAGAGCCAAATGAAATAAGATTAAATTTTTTGAAACTGAAAAAGATATATCTGTATTAGTCAAAATCCAAAATCAAATTCATAGTAACGGGTTATTTTTGTTTCGAAGTGATAAACTCTTTATTCACCGCTAGTTAAGATTTCGTCAGTAGAAAATTTGCTTAGCTTCTTTTTAGGCGTTGCTTTATTTAAAAGCTTATTATTAATACAAAATGTCTTTTATTTGTTATTTTAATGTTTTTGTTATCTTGACCCATTAAGTGATAACCACAAGGATACTCTCCATCAAAATGCGAGGGAATATTGTTATTGCATCCATAAATTCGCCAATTAATGTTTAGAATTTCAATATAGCTTAATTCTATTTAAGGGGTATTTGGCGATTTTTATCAGATAATAGTGTAACAAAAGTTAATAACGAATAGATAATATATGATTTTTATTTTTATCATTATTGATGTATTTGCATTTTATTATTACTTTTTATCAATTATATCAGGTTACTCATATGAATAAAAAGTACAAGTAATGCCAGATTTAAAATCCTTAAGATGCAGTTCCCCGCCAGTAAGTAGTTCTGAAGGAAAATAATCGGGCTTTTGCTTCAAATAAACTTTTCGCATTAGGTCAAGACCAATAAGATATCCATTACCGTCTTTGATATGAATGCCGTTATTATTGTATGGACTCAGTTGTTCACAAATAGAACAATCTTTATCATAATTATATTCGTCACTTTCAGACTCTTCAGGATAGTAACATCTGTTATCATAAACCCACTCTATATCCATGATATCTTGGTAACTAAAGTCTGTTAAATAATATGTAATAAAATTAATTGGTAAATACAGTATAAAACTCATTAAAAAACAGTAAATAGGTGATATAACTTTAATTTCTTCATTTTGATTTTATTATTTAGGCTGATTATTTTTTAATTCTCGACACAAAAAACAGCTAGCTAGATGATCATTTACTAAGCCCATCGATTGCATGAAAGCATAACAGGTAATGGGTCCTACAAAGCTAAAACCGCGCTTTTTTAATGCTTTGGACATAGCTGCACTGATTTTTGTCTGGGCGGGTACTTCAGCTAAAAATTTATAGTGATTGATAATCGGCTGATGATTAACAAACGACCAGATAAAACTGGCAAAATCTTCTCCATGCTGTTGCATGGTTAGATAGGCATGGGCGTTATGAATAATGGCCTGTAATTTGCCCGGATGGCGAATCAATCCGGGATTTTGCAGAAATGGTTTGATATCGGTGATGGTAATGATTTTATGTGGATTAAAATTGTAAAAGCAGCGCCGGTATTCATCACGCTTTTTTAATACAGTAATCCATGATAAGCCGGCCTGCTGGCCTTCCAGACAGATTTTTTCAAATAATTTTTGTCCGTCTCTTTGCACCCGCCCCCATTCATAATCATGATAATGCTGATAAAGGGGGTCTGCTTTAACCCAATCACAACGTTTTAATTGTTTTTGCATGGTTTCGGGAAGTCCGATAATATTGATCAATCTACTCAGTCATGTCTGATATTTTAATTTGACCATGTCTGAATCAGGATAATAATACCTAAAAGACAAAATAGGAAACAGGCACTGATGCGAATTTGATTAAGTGGTAAGCGTTGCATCAACCAGTTGCCAAAAAATATTACAGGAACATTTGCCAGCAATAAACCTACGGTACTACCCAGCACTACCGAGTACAAATCACGATACTGCGCAGCAAGTAATATCGTAGCGATTTGGGTTTTATCCCCTACTTCAGCCAGAAAAAATAATACTGCTGTCGCCACAAACGGACCATAACGCATAAAACGGGTGTCTACGCCATCATCCTTATCTGGTTTTAACAGCCATAATCCGACAATCAGGAAACTGAAACCAACAACCCAACCCATTAGCTGAGGTGTAAAAAAGCGCGCTACTTCAACGCCAAACCAAGCAGACACCATATGATTCAGCAAGGTTGCACATAATATACCGGCGATAATGGCATATTTTCGCGCAAAGCGGGTAGCAAGAAATAAAGTCAGTAATTGAGTTTTGTCACCGATTTCAGCTAAAGCAACCGGTATAACCGAAGAAAGAAAAGCATGAACCATTTTTAGAATACCAATAGGCGGGTTTAAAGACAAAAGACACGATAAAACCCCCGCCATAGCGGTTTTATCCTGTCTCAAGTCTCGTTAATCCGCCATCTGGTCAGACGTTACGACCATGCAGATAATGCTGCAAATATGTTGATCGTTACCACAGGTACTGGAGAAATCACCTGTGCAACTACTCCCTTAAGGCGATGCATCATAACCGATTCCGTACGGTAAAAACAAGTGAAATTTCGGTCAAAATCATTGAATTTGATTTTAAACAACAAAACAGGCTGCCATAATTTCTGGCAGCCTGAGAAGGGGATGAACAGACTAGATTAATAGTAACCCAGAACTTTCCACCATGCTCCACCAACTACGACAAATATCATCAGTTCAATGACGCTCATGATGAAACCAACTTTCCACCATTCACCCAAGGTGACGTAGCCGGAACCAAACACTACTGGTGAGGTGCCAGTTGCGTAATGAGTAAGTGTCATCATGATGCTGGAAGCGGCAGCCATCATCAGGGCAAATAGCATTGGTGGTGCGCCCAGTGCCAGACCGGCAGAATAGAAAGCAGCAAACATAGCTGTGATATGTGCTGTGGTGCTGGCAAACATATAGTGCGCATACATGTAAGCCAGTAATAGCAGTGTACATGCACCTATCCAGCCCATACCTAGACTACCAATGCTACTTTCCAGTACTCCGGAGAACCAGGTAATTAGCCCCAATTTATTCAGGAAAGTTGCCATCATGACCAGTGCAGCAAACCAAGTAATGGTATCCCATGCACTTTTTTCTTTCAGGATGTCGTCCCAGCTTAATACACCGGTTAATAATAACAGTGACAAACCAATGAATGCGGTAGTAGTTGGGTCAACAGCAAAAGCTTTACCAAACAGCATAGATGGAATGCCAGCCCACAGAACCAGCAATACTGCAAAAATACCCAGCATGATTTTTTCATCACGGGTCATTGGTCCTTGTTCTTTCAAACGCTCTTTCGCAAATGCAACTGCATTCGGAGTCTGCTTGATTTCAGGCGGATACATCCAATATATGATAAGCGGCATCAGGAACATAGCCACCAGACCGGGCAATAGCATGGCCAGTGCCCATGTACCCCAAGAAAGATGAATATCACTGTTTGTTGCTTTGGCTACTAAATCCACAATCAGTGGGTTTGGTGCTGTAGCGGTTATAAACATGATTGAGCTGATGGGATTGGCGTGGTAGTTCACCAGAGCCAGAAATTTACCCATACGTTTTTCTGTACCTTTTTCAGGATCAGAATCATAGCTGGAGGCGATAGATTTCATGATTGGATGAATAATGCCACCACCTCGGGCAGTATTACTTGGAGTAACAGGAGCCAGTAATAATTCCACTACGGCCAGACTATAGGCGACACCCAAGGTGCGTTTACCCCACAAACCAATAAACAGATAACCAACACGCGCTCCTAAGCCGGTTTTTAACAAACCGCGTGAAATCATGATAGCCACGCCAATCAACCAGATCAGTGGGTTACCAAAACTGCTCAGAGCATCTTTCATGGCTTTGCCGGGGGCGTCTGCGGTAACGCCAGTTAATGCCACTAGCATTATGGCAATAATAGACAGTGCTCCAATTGGCATGGCCTTACCAATAATGGCCGCAATCACACCAACAAACATGGCTAATAAATGCCAAGCCTGTGGTGAAACTCCTTCTGGCACCGGTATGGCAAACCAGATAATCAGGCTGATTAACAGCGCTATAGCAGCAGGAATGGGTTTAAACCCAATTTTTACAGGCATACAACATACTCCTAAATCATGAAGATATCGATACAGCCAAACAGAAATCATTAATATTCAGAGTGATTATAAACTCTTATTGCAAAATACCGTCTGACATAGCGCAAAATAGTATCAGACGGTAATGACGAAAATAGAACGATTTTACTGTTCAAGCATGAATGAATATAACATATAACTATGTAAGTAAACGCTATTGATATTAAAACAGGCTTTTTGCGGACTATTATTTGGATAAAATTTGCAAAACTATGCTTGAAATCGTTCTAGGAATACCCATTTACGATGCATTAGCAATAATATCGTGGTAGTTTTGAACTACTGTGTTTGTAGCCGTACGATAATGGCACAAATTACGAGATTAAATCATTAGGAGATTTTTAAATTATGGCAAAAGTAATCGGTATTGATTTGGGTACGACCAACTCTTGTGTTGCCATTTCCGAAGGTGGCCAGACCAAGGTAATAGAAAATGCTGAAGGTGCACGTACTACACCGTCTATTGTGGCGTATTTGGATGATAACGAAATTTTGGTGGGTGCACCAGCCAAACGTCAGGCTGTAACCAATCCCAAAAACACTATTTACGCGGTAAAACGCTTGATTGGCCGTAAATTTGATGATGCTGAGGTGCAGCGCGATATCAAATCTATGCCTTTCCAGATTGTTAAAGCCAATAATAATGATGCATGGGTAGAAGCACATGGTGAAAAACTGTCTCCTCCACAGGTTTCTGCCGAAGTATTGCGTAAAATGAAAAAGGCGGCTGAAGATTATCTGGGCGAAAAGGTAACTGAAGCTGTAATTACTGTACCGGCTTATTTTAATGACAGCCAGCGTCAGGCTACTAAAGACGCCGGCCGTATTGCTGGTCTGGATGTAAAACGTATTATTAATGAACCAACTGCTGCGGCTCTGGCTTTTGGTATGGATAAAGGTGAAAAAGGCGACCGCAAGATTGCCGTTTATGACCTTGGTGGTGGTACGTTTGATATTTCCATTATTGAAATCGCTGAAATTGATGGCGACAAGCAGTTTGAAGTACTGGCTACTAATGGTGATACATTCCTCGGTGGTGAAGACTTCGACCAGCGCCTGATTAACTACATCATTGATGAATTTAAAAAAGATCAGGGCATCGACCTGAAAAACGATGTAATGGCTTTGCAACGACTGAAAGAAGCTGCTGAAAAAGCTAAAATTGAACTTTCCAGCGGTCAGCAAACTGAAATCAATCTGCCTTACATCACTATGGATGCTTCCGGACCGAAACATCTGGCTATGAAAATTACCCGTGCCAAATTCGAAAGTCTGGTAGAGGATTTGATTACCCGTTCTATCGAACCTTGCCGCACTGCAATCAAAGATGCTGGTCTGAGTGTAAATGATATTAATGATGTGATTCTGGTAGGTGGTCAGAGCCGTATGCCAAAAGTACAGGAAGCGGTTAAGGACTTCTTTGGCAAAGAACCACGTCGTGATGTTAATCCGGATGAGGCCGTGGCTGTAGGTGCTGCTATTCAGGGTGCTGTATTGGCTGGTGACCGTAGCGATGTATTATTGCTAGACGTTACACCATTGTCTCTGGGTATTGAAACAATGGGTGGTGTGATGACTAAACTCATCAATAAAAATACCACTATTCCGACTAAGGCCACGCAGACATTCTCTACTGCTGAAGATAACCAGAGCGCTGTAACCATCCATGTATTGCAGGGTGAACGTGAACGTGCTTCTGCTAATAAGAGTCTGGGACAATTTAATCTGGGTGATATCCCTCCGGCTCCGCGTGGTGTGCCACAGGTAGAAGTCACTTTTGATATTGACGCCAACGGTATTTTGCATGTGTCGGCCAAAGATAAAGGCACTGGTAAAGAAGCTAATATTACTATTCAGGCTTCTTCTGGCTTAAGTGAAGAAGAAATTGAACGTATGGTAAAAGATGCTGAAGCCAATGCTGAAGAAGACCGCAAGTTGGCTGAGCTGGTAGCCAGCCGCAATCAGGCTGAAGCCTTGATCCACTCTGTACAGAAATCTTTAAGTGAATACGGCGATAAACTGGATGCTGCTGAAAAAGAAAAAATTGAAGCAGCCATTAAAGAAGCTGAAGAGGCTATTAAAGGCGAAGATAAAGCTGCGATCGATGCTAAAGCTGAAGCTTTGGGTACAGCCAGCCAGAAACTGGGCGAGATGATGTATGCTCAGGCACAGGCTGAAGGTCAGCAGGCTGGCGCTCAGGCAGAACAGCCACAAAACAAAGGTAACGATGATATCGTTGATGCTGAATTTGAAGAAGTAAAAGATAAAGAGAAAAAAGGCTAATTTCTTCTTTTGAATCCCCAACCCCACTTGCGAGTGGGGTTTTATTTTATTCGTGAGTTATGACAGAGAAAGACCTTTTTCTGAATAGTTGCTCAGATAGATAAAAACGATTAAATTTATCTTTAAAGTTACTGGGTTTAAGCTGTAAGTTCAGGTACTGCTATCTACTAATAATAGTCTGGCAGAGTAAATGAATAATTGATGTTGCAAATATTTATCGTTTCTGTAAAAAAACAGACAAGGTTGCGAGCTGGTTATTACAATAATTGTACTAATTATTGACAACCGAGATTTCTACTGGGGTAGAAAATGGAATTTAAAATTTTGCTCATTCTGCTTGGTCTTTGTTGTGCCATATTAACAGCTGGATTCTGTGGACGTTCGCAACGCTGGGGGCCATGGACAATGCTGATTGGCATCAGCTGTCTGCTCATTCTGATTATGGTAATAATTTATAAACTATCACGCGTTGTCTGATTTTTGGCAGCCGGCAGTCTGTGTATACCTCATTCTGGCAGATTGGATAGAATTGATGTATAACTTTATCTTGCTCAGTTAAAACTTCGTCCACTAAGAAAATTTCAAAAATAGGTAACTACATGCAAAACAAATTAAGCAAAATGACCTGTATCGAAGACTTGCGCAAAGTTGCTAAGCGCAAAGTACCGAAAATGTTTTACGATTATGCCGATACCGGTTCGTGGACAGAATCTACCTATCATGCCAATAGTAATGATTTTCAAGGCATTAAACTGCGTCAGCGCGTACTGACCGACATGACTGGTCGTACACTGGAATCTACGATGGTAGGACAGCAGGTAAAGATGCCTGTAGCACTGGCACCGACAGGATTAACCGGTATGCAACACGCTGATGGTGAGATTCTGGCGGCACGGGCGGCAGAGAAATTCGGCGTACCATTCACTCTGTCTACCATGTCTGTCTGCTCCATCGAAGATGTTGCTGAAAATACCAGCGCTCCTTTCTGGTTCCAGCTGTATGTGATGCGTGACCGTGAATTCATGCGCGACTTAATTCGTCGTGCTCAGGCTGCTCAATGTTCAGCGTTGGTGGTTACTGCCGATTTACAGGTATTAGGACAAAGACATAAAGATATCAAAAACGGTTTGTCTACCCCACCTAAACCCACCCTGCGCAACTGGTTAAATCTGGCCACCAAACCGGAATGGTGTCTGGCCATGCTCAATACTCAACGTCGCACTTTCCGCAACATCGTTGGCCATACTAAAGGTGTAGCCGACATGACCTCACTGTCCTCATGGACATCCGAACAGTTTGACCCACGCCTGAGCTGGAAAGACATTGAAGAAATCAAGGATTTATGGGGTGGAAAACTGATTATCAAAGGGATTATGGATGCCGAAGATGCCGAAATGGCGGTGAAATCCGGTGCCGATGCGATTGTGGTTTCTAATCACGGTGGCCGCCAGCTTGATGGTGCACCGTCTACTGTCCATGCTTTGCCCAATATTATCTCTGCGGTAGGTGAAGATATTGAAGTCTGGCTAGACAGCGGAATCCGCAGTGGACAGGACGTTCTTAAAGCCATTGCCATGGGTGCCAAAGGCACATTGATTGGCCGTGCCTTCCTGTATGGTCTGGGTGCATATGGTGAAGACGGGGTAACACGCGCTCTGGAAATCATCTACGATGAGATGGATACCACCATGGCCTTCACCGGTCATACTGATATCAAAACGGTCAATACGGATATCCTGATACCCGGTACCTATCCTGTCGCCGGATAAATTTATCTGCTTCAGATAACATTAAAGGCTATTTATCTCAGATAAATAGCCTTCTTTATTGATACAGGCAATTTAATACACCCTATAAAGCATTTATACGGTCTTTTCACGAATGGCAACAGGTGACAAAGTTATTGTAGCCAGCTATGCTTGCTTTTTTATTGCATATTAGATTGCTATGAACATCACTGAGAAAATTGCCTCCGAATTAAATGTTGCTTCCGCACGGATTCAGGCTGCGATTGACCTACTGGACAATGGCGCTACTGTACCGTTTGTGGCACGTTATCGCAAAGAAGCCACAGGTGGTCTGGATGATACTCAATTACGTACTCTTGCTGAACGACTACAATATCTGCGTGAATTACAGGAACGTAAACAGACAGTGCTATCTAGTATCGAAGAACAAGGCAAACTCACTGATGAATTGCGACAGATCATAGCTGCTGTTGATAACAAAACTGTATTAGAGGATATTTATCTCCCCTACAAACCCAAACGCCGTACTAAAGCCCAGATTGCTCGTGAGCATGGACTGGCACCACTAGCCGAGGCCTTACTCACTCAGCCAGACCAAAATCCGGAAACTACCGCACAAAGCTATCTGAACGACAACGTAGCTGACAGCAAGGCAGCATTGGATGGGGCACGTGCAATTCTGATGGAACAGTTTGCCGAAGATGCCGCCCTAATTGGCCGTTTACGCGACAAATTGTGGCGTGAGGGAGAAATTCAGGCCACAGTACTCGAAGGTCAGGAAAGTGCTGGAGAAAAATTCAAAGACTATTTTAATCACCGCGAACCGATTCATAGTATGCCCAGTCATCGTGCACTGGCTATATTGCGTGGCCGTAACGAAGGCATACTGGCACTCAGTCTGAAATACCAGCCAGATGACACGCCACTGAGCGAACAAAGTATTTACGAACAACTGATTGCGCAACAGTTTGGCATTGCCGATATGGGACGTGCTGCCGACCGCTGGTTACGCGACACCGTACGCTTAGGCTGGCGTGCCAAAATCTTCCTGTCACTGGAACTGGATGCCCTGAACAGGCTAAAAGAAAATGCAGATCAGGCCGCCATCAGTGTTTTTGCTCAAAACTTGAAAGATTTACTGCTGGCCGCTCCAGCTGGGCGCTTCACTACTATCGGGCTTGACCCCGGTATCCGTACTGGAGTGAAAGTAGCCGTAGTTGATGATACCGGCAAATTGTTGGAAACCGCCACTATCTATCCACACCAACCGCGTAACGATTGGAAAGGTGCGCTAACCATACTGATACATCTGGTTAAACAGTATAAAGTCCAATTAATTGCCATCGGTAATGGTACCGCCAGCCGCGAAACTGACAAACTGGCCGGCGAACTGATTCGTGCCCTGCCCGATTACCAACTACAAAAAATTGTTGTCTCCGAAGCAGGAGCATCAGTCTATTCTGCTTCAGCACTTGCTGCTAAAGAATTTCCCAATCTCGATGTCAGCCTGCGTGGCGCCATTTCCATCGCCCGACGTCTGCAAGATCCATTGGCTGAGCTGGTTAAAATCGATCCCAAATCCATTGGCGTTGGCCAGTACCAGCATGATGTCAATCAGAACCAGCTGGCCAAAAGTCTGGACGCTGTAGTCGAAGACTGCGTGAATGCAGTGGGCGTAGATGTGAACACTGCCTCAGTTGCACTACTGGCACGTATTTCCGGTCTCAACAATACACTGGCACAAAATATTGTCAACTATCGCGACCAGAACGGTGCTTTCGCCAATCGCCAGACTCTGCTTAAAGTACCGCGACTGGGCAGTAAAACGTTCGAACAGGCTGCCGGCTTTTTACGTATTCAGGGCGGAGATGAACCACTGGATGCCAGTGCCGTTCATCCCGAAAGCTACCCAATTGTTGCCAAAATGCTCCAGACAGCACAACTGCGTGCCGACCAGCTCATCGGTAACCGCAGCGTGCTTAAAGCACTAAAACCCACCGATTACATTGATAACAATGTGGGTCTGCCTACTATCAACGATATTCTGGCCGAGCTGGAAAAACCCGGCCGTGACCCACGTGGTGAATTTCAAACCGCCACCTTTGCCGATGGTGTAGAAGACATTACCGACCTTCAACCGGGTATGATACTTGAAGGCGTAGTCAGCAATGTAGCTGCCTTTGGTGCTTTTGTTGATATTGGTGTCCATCAGGACGGATTGGTACATGTCTCTGCGCTGGCCGACCGTTACATTGCCGATCCACGTGATATTGTTAAAGCCGGTGATGTGGTTAAGGTTAAAGTAATCGAAATTGATATACCGCGCAAACGTATTGCTCTGTCCATGCGACTGAATGACGATGCCCAAGCCACATCTCAACGAAATGAACGCCCGCGCAGACAGAATAGCAAAATGCAACACAAGCCCAGCAGTGCAGATAATGCCATGGCTGCTGCTTTTGCCCGTTTGAAACAGTAACAACACAACGGTAATCAAACAACATCAGAGGGCGCATTAACTGCGCCCTCTGTTTATGACAACCAGACATTACATCTAGTGACAATCCTTGCCAGAAAGCAACACACTCACCTGCGAATGATCTTGAAACGTATAAACGTAAACAAAATTAAATCCACCCAGCAACATACGCCGAGTCAACGGCTGGCGGCAATTCTGCTGTAAATCTTTTTTCGCCGCGGCCACATTGAAATTATTCTGAGTACGCTTGCTATCGAGCATCGTATACGAATAATAAATTGTCTGATTATGCCGTACTGCTGCGTTAAACATAATCTGCTTATGCTTTTGTGGTAGCTTCTTCTGTAACGCCAGCAACTGCTGGTCAACAGATGTTGTCAACGCTGGGTCAATCGCCAGTGGCATATGTGCAGGCTGACTGGCTGCCTCAGATGAAGCAGTGGCATCCGCTGCTTGCTGGTTACAGCCACTCAGCAAGCACAGGTAAAATAGCCCACAGATTATTTTTTTCATGGTTTACACTTTCAGCACAAATAGCAGACAAGTTATCCAGTTGTATCTGCAAATTCTACCGTACACCCCTTAAATCTATTCCAGATAACTAAGAAAGAGTGTAACACGCCTAAACTAATTTTCTACCTGTTTAATAACATTATTTAAATCATCCATTTTCAGGTTTTTGTGCAAATATTCCTCGTTTTCAGGCAGCACAATTTCTACCGATTGCTTGCGCTCAAACGCCAGCTTAGCCTTACTGTCCATAAAATCAATCACATGCCCACCAAGTTTGCGCGTAGTATCAATAAAATGCAGGTGAAAACCGGCTACTGATACCTCCTTGAAAAATTCCGGTGTCCAGAAGCCAATTAATGTACCACTTACATCCTCCACCGTATCCACTACCTGCTGCTCAAATACCTTGACAACAGACGGATAAGGTTTCTGCTGTACAAACGGACGGCGGATTTTCAGTTTATCAAAGCAGCCACTGATTTTTATGGCCACAAATACATTATCCAACGGCAAATACTGCGCCAGATGTGTATACAGATTATTTTTACTCACAGCAGTAATATCCACTACCTTATCCGGCTGAAACGTTGTTATCTGTACAAATGGCAAAAGCTCATCATTGCCCATCACCTTTACCGCCTTATCACCGTCTGCTTCCAGAAAATCCTTATCAATAATTACCTCACCGGCAAGTGCATGCGAGCAGCCCAAACCAAAATCACCATGTTTTTTTGCTTCCTCCACACCGAATACCCCATCAAACAGCCCTGCCATCAAAGCATTAATTGTTGAAAACTGCACGATTACCTTCTTCATTTCTGTCTACTCCAGCAGCAAATTCTAAATTATTTATATATTAATATATTCCATATTACACCTTAAATTAATCCATTATTAGCAGTTTCTTACCTCAGCCCGATTTAGCTCAGAAATTTCAAAGACCCTATAAACAATACATTACCCTGATAGATAAATCCGACAGGTACAGCCGTATACAAAACAGCCATACTGATACAGTTATGGTATGAGCAATTCTAATTATCTGTGGCTGTGATTCAGACTGGCACAATCAGCCAATCACTCTCACAGGCCAACCATACAACTTTTGTTTACCGTTTTCTGACAGCCATTGCAGAAATCAGCGGTTGTATTCCATTCTGGGCAAGTGTGGCATTTATGCGCGCGAAAAGTGACAAGCAGACAGGCTGCGTCTAAACTTACTGTTTATAGCTAAACGAACTATGGCTGTAGATTATTATGTTATTAAAAAGCTTACTTTCGTTGTCGTTAGGCACATTTGCGCTAGGCATGGCAGAATTCAGTATGATGGGTATTCTGCCAGATGTGGCCACTTCACTTGGCATCAATATTGCGCAGGCCGGACATTTTATTGCTGCTTATGCGCTTGGTGTATGCTGTGGCGCATGGCTGCTGGTATTAAGTTACCGCTTACAGCCCAAAACCATTCTGCTGTCACTGGCCGTACTGATTGCGATTGGTAATTTACTAGCGGCAATGGCACCCGGCTATACAACGCTATTGGTGGCACGTTTTATTTCCGGCTTGCCACATGGCGCCTATTTTGGCATCGGCTCAATTGTTGCTACCAAACTGGCGCCTCCCGGACGTTCAGCGCAGGCAGTAGCCATGATGATTGCCGGTATGACAGTTGCCAATCTGCTCGGAGTACCGGTAGGCACATGGCTGAGCCTGCATTTAAGCTGGCGAGTGGTATTTACCTTAGTTGCCATAGTGGCAATTGTGCTGGTGTTTACTTTACAGCGTTTTATACCACTAATAGAACGGCTACCAGATACCGGTATTCTGGGACAATTCCATTTTCTGAAATCGGCGGCACCGTGGCTGATACTGGCCGCCACCACTTTAGGTAATGGTGGAATCTTTTGCTGGTTCAGTTATATCAGCCCATTATTGATGCAAGTATCCGGTTTCAGTGGCAATCAGGTTAGCTTATTGATGGTACTGGCCGGTGCCGGTATGGTAGCGGGCAACTGGTGTGGTGGCCGTTTGTCAGACCGCTATACGCCGGGACAGGTAGCCGCCAGTTTGCAAGGACTTGCCGCTGTCGCGCTGTTACTGATTTTTTTGTTTGCTTCAACTGGCTGGCTATCGGCGACACTGATGTGTCTGTGTACATTCTGCCTGTTTGCAGTATCGGCTCCGCAGCAGCTGTTATTACTGCGTCATTCTCCGGGTGGTGCGCTGCTTGGTGCAGCCAGCGTTCAGATGGCATTCAATCTGGGTAATGCCATCGGTTCATATGGCGGTGGGCTGGCCATCAGCCATCACTGGGGTTATCAGTATCCGGCATTACTCGGTGTGCCGTTAACACTATTCGGCTGTGCCTGTCTGTTGTGGTTTCACCACCGCTATGAAAATCAGGGACAGCCTATCTAAAACTTATGGAGACTATAATGAATGATGCTATACCACTGAATATCAGGCAACGCATGCAAGTGGCGATTAAAAATGGTGATAAAACCGAACAGCAGCGTCTGTGGCATAAATACAGTGGCCAGCAGGGTTTTTCCAATGAATGGGTGATGGCAGCTCGACTGGGCGAACCCGGTTATACAGAAGAACAGGCACACATGGTCGCCTGCCTGTTTGGACGCTGTTAAACAACACTATTAAACAATAGGTATTTATGGCTGAAATAATAGTTGAAACACATCCGCTGGCACCATTTTTACCAGCCAGTGCGCAGCTACTGATGCTGGGTTCATTTCCGCCACCAGCTGCACGCTGGAAAATGAACTTTTACTACCCCAATTTACAAAATGATATGTGGCGCATTTTTGGGCTGGTGTTTTTTCAGGACAAGCACTATTTTTTTACCGAAAACAATAAAGCATTTAATGAACCATTAATCCGTACTTTTTTATCCGAACGCGGCATTGCCATTAATGATACAGCCTATCAGATCAGGCGCCTGCAAAACAATGCAGCAGACAAATTTCTCGAAGTCGTTACCCCAGTAGATTTACCGGCGTTACTGGCACAGATTCCGGATTGCCGGCACATCATGACTACCGGTGACAAGGCCACCAGCACACTACTACAGCTTCTGCCAGCCGGTACAGCAGCACCAACTATCGGTCATCCCAGTAATACCACACTAGCTGGCCGACACCTAACCTTATCCAGACTGCCTTCTTCTTCGCGTGCCTATCCGCTTGCACTAGAACGTAAAGCAGCCATTTATCAGGATTATTTTCATACCATCGGTTTATTAAACTGATTCTGACTATTTAGCGGGAGAACATTGATGCATATTCTGGTTTTGGGAGCCACAGGTGGCGTTGGTAGGAGTTTAGTTGAGCAGGCACTGGCCAATGGTGATGAAATAACTGCGGCAGTGCGCACACCGGAAAAACTCAACTTACAGCATCCTAACTTGCATATTCAACGCTGTGATGCATTTAAGGCTGCTGATGTTGCAGCATTGTTTACCGATAACAGCCATTACGATGCAGTAGCCTCAGCTCTGAACACCAACCAAGGAGTCAAACCGGGAAATGATTTGCAGCGAATGCTCAGCAATATTGCTCCGCAATTACAAAAACATCGCATCAAACGCATCATATACTGCGCTTCCGCCGGTGTAGATAATGAGCTGGAAGGTGAACGTGGTCAGGCAGCGATGGAGTTTTTGCGCCATCCGCTGGCTGATCATCGTGCAGCAATTGAGCAGATTCGGGCAGCTGGTCTGGACGCAACGATTGTGCGCCCGTTAGGGTTAACCCATGATGCACTTTCTGGTCATTATATCGAAGCAGCACAGGGCATTCCAGCTGGCAACGGCCGCATTGCCCGTGCAGATGTGGCTCATTTTATATTGAAAGCACTGCATAACGATGCTTATATCGGCCAGTCTATAGCCTTATCAGGTGTCTGAACAAAACAATAGCTGCCAGAAAACCAACTTATGGCAGCAATATGTTTTGGCCGGCTGTTTGCTGTAGCAAATAACCGGCTTTTATTTGTGAATTTTCTGATAAAACGATGCCTCGCCCTCTGGGCGGGTTTTGAAACGTTTATGTAGCCAGTAATACTGTGACGGCTGTTCACGCACCCGTGCCTCAATAAAATCATTCATGCGCTGAGTATCAGCAACAATATCTTTACTGGGAAAATTATCCCACTGCGGATAAAAACGCAAAGTAACACTACCATCGGCTTCGCGAGTCGGAATTGCCGGAATAACCTTAGCCTTGGTTAAAGCAGCAATACGGCTGAGGCCAGCAATCGTAGCAGTAGAAATACCGAAAAAATCCACAAAAATCGATTCCCGCCGGCCGAAATCCTGATCAGGCAGATAAAGAAACGGCGCACTGCTGGTTTTAATTTTCTTGATAATGGCTCGCAGCCCTTCCGTACGTCCAATCAGAAAAGCATTGTTATAACGCTCACGGCCTTTGAGAATTTGTTCATCCAGCTGCTTGTTTTTCTGATGTGAATAGACACTAATCAAAGAAACATCCTGATTAAGAGCATACACCGCCGCCTCAAAAGCAGTAAAATGAGGATAAAGTAAAATTACTTTTTCACCGGCCGCCAGTGCCTCATCCAGATAATGCTTGTCCTGATAGCGCACCAGCTTTTTCAACCGTCTGGCATCGCCATACCAATACAGACCATATTCCAGTAACAGCATCGACATATGATAGAAATGTTCACGCAGTATCTTGCGTCGTTGCCGTTCTGTCCATTCGGGAAAGCAGTGGCGCAAATTAATCAGACCAATGCGCCGCCGCGGCGCTACCGCATAATAACTTAACCAGCCCACACATCGTGCCAGCGCATGAATCATACACAACGGCAGTAATTGCAGCACATACAAAAAAGCAAACGCCAATTTCATCATCATTACTAAATTACCTAACCAGTTATCGCCCGCCATGCACTTAAACACTATCTATTGTACACAAGCTGCCTTCACTTTACATTCACAGTTGTATATAATCATTCAACTTACAACATACTGCCAGAATATTGTTTACAGAAAAAAATAAAAAATAACACGGCCTGCGCAGAATGCATAGACCGTGTAGCAAATAGCTGAGACTCAATGTGCCCCGCCACCGCCTCCACTACCAAATGGCGGCTTGGCAAACCATACCAGCACAACCAAAATCAAGAAAGTCAAACCATACAGCCAGAATAAATCATTGGCACCCATAATATGCGCCTGCTGCCCAATAGTCTGCTCAATCGACCCTAAAGGCTGTACACCACTTAAACCAAGCTGGTTCATACCCTGAATTGACTCATTCATAGCACTATTATAGGGATGAATGTTTTCCACCAATTGCGTATGATGCAAAGCTTCACGTTTATCCCACAATACATTTACCATTGAAGTACCAATACCACCGGCCAGAATACGCACAAAATTAGAAATACTGGATGCACTAGCAATCTGCGAACCAGACATATTAGACAGAGTAATTTGAGTTAACGGCATAAAGAACATCGCCATACCAATCCCCTGAACAAACTGTGGCCAGAATACATCCATAAAACCCATACCAGCATTAAAATTGGTACGCCAGAAGAAACAGATAGCGTATACAGTAAAACTGATAGTTACCAGCACACGCATATCCAGCCGATTACCAAACTTACCAATCAGCGGCGACAACAATACAGGGAAAATACCAATAGGTGCCGTTGCCAGCCCTGCCCAAGTAGCAGTATAACCAAGCTGCATCTGCAACAGCATCGGTAGCAGCACAATTGCCCCCATATAAGTCATATAGGCAGTACTGAGCGTAATTACCCCGACAGTAAAATTACGGTCTTTAAACAGACGCAAATCTACAATCGGATATTTGGCATACCATTCCCAGATAACAAAGTAGCTCAGACACACCACAGCAATAACAGCCAGAATAATAATTTCATTAGACGAAAACCAGTCCAGCTCATGGCCGCGGTCAAGCATCATCTGCAAAGCACCTACGCCTACCACCATCAGCGATAAACCCATACGGTCAATTGGCTGATGGACAGTTTCGGTTTCGCGTTTTTTCATCATCTGCCACGAAATGCCGGCAGCCAGCAAACCAATAGGCACATTAATAAAGAAAATCCAGCCCCAATGCCAGTTATCACTGATAATGCCGCCCAAAATCGGCCCGAAAATCGGCGCCACAATAATTACCATCGACCACATAGCCAGTGCCATCGGACGTTTTTCCGGCGGATAGGCTGCCATCAGCAAACTTTGTGACAGCGGAATCATCGGCCCGGCTACAGCACCCTGCAACACCCGGAAAAACACCAGCAATGCCAGGCTGGGAGCAATACCACATAAAAACGAGGCCAACACAAAAGACAGTGTTGCCACAACAAAAACTTTCACCTCACCAAAGCGGCGCGCCAGCCAGCCAGTAAGAGGGACTGAAATCGCATTCGCCACAGCAAATGCAGTAATCACCCATGTACCCTGACTATTGGCTGCACCCAGATTACCAGTAATAGTTGGCAATGCCACATTGGCAATAGTGGAATCCAGCACCTGCATGAAAACGGCCAGCGACAATGCCACCGTAACCAGAGCCAGTGCCGGACCTTTCAAAGGAGAATGCGTCATTCAAGCGGCCTTATTGCAGAAACAGTCTTCACCTTGCAGCTTATCCAAATCTGTACCCACAGGCACAGAAAATGCACATTGCAAAGAGAATGCTTCTGGAATTACAAAAAATCAGACCGAATCATTACCTGAATAAAATCTGCCGGAGGCAAAGCTAATTTTTTTGTACCAGCAATATCCAGATAAGATTCGGCATTAACAGAATCAAGGAGCGTATTGGGCAAAAATCTGCTCAATCATATTATTGATTGGCGTCCAGTCAATTGCAGCCATATTGCCATTGGTAGGAATCGCATTTACCGCTGTTAAATCCAGCCCATCTTGGTTGCGCGTATTCACCTCAACATCCATTGATAACCCTACCCGCAACGGATGCGCAGCCAACTCCTTCGGATCCAGTGCAATACGCACAGGTACACGCTGCACCACTTTAATCCAGTTACCCGTTGCATTCTGTGCCGGCAAAAGAGAGAACGCAGCACCCGTACCAGCAGACAAACCAGCTACCTTACCGTGATAGCTTACTTTGCTGCCATACACATCAGCCCTGATTTCCACCGGCTGCCCGATACGGATTTTAGCCAGCTGACTTTCCTTGAAATTGGCATCTACCCAGACATTATTCAACGGTACAACTGCCATCAGAGGCGCACCCGTAGCTACCTTCTGCCCCACCTGAACATTGCGTTTGGCAACCTGTCCGTCCACTGGCGCCTTAATTTGAGTACGCTGTAAATCCAGCCATGCACTTTTCAGATGGCTGACTGCCGTCATCACTGCCGGCTGCTGGCGCAGCGGAACATTATGCCCCAACACCGCTTTTGCCGCACTTTCCTGCCCTTGCACAGCTTTCAGGTTTGCCTGAGCTTCCAACACAGCATCACGTGCATGACTTAACTCTTCAGCAGAAATAGCATCCGTACCAGCCAGACTCTGACGACGCTGCAAGTCTGCCTGTAAGCGTTTTAACTGCGCTTGTTGTGCAGCCACCTGCGCACTGGCCTGACGTGATTGAGCAGACTGCTGCTGATTCTGGCGGATCGCATTAATCAGCTCATCATGTGCCCGTTCAAACGCCAGCTGCATATCACTGTTATCCAGCTCAACCAGCACCTGCCCTGCCTTAACAGTTTGCGTGTCATCCACATTCACCTTCTGCACCGTACCAGTAATCTGCGGCGTAATCTGCACCAGATGACCATTCACATATGCATCATCAGTAGATTCTTTATGCTGCCAGACCAGCAGATACATCAGCAGAAAGCCCAGCGCAATCAGCAGAAATACCACTGTCAGCACCACCAGCTTGCGCTTGCGGGCTGCGGGCACACGTTCAGATTGCGGCTGAACCGCTGGTTGCGAGGTTGACACCACCTCACTAGTTTGCTTTTGTTCACTCATACGTAAATAGCTCAATAAAATATAAAATAACAACCAATCAACGAGTAGCCTGAGCATCTGAAAGCTGGAAACCACCGCCCAGCGCAGCATGCAGACTATTCCAGCTATGTTGTTGCCAAGCAATGGTTTTAACCAAATCAGCACGCGCACTCAAAGCAGTATCTTCACGTTGCAGTTTAGTAATAGCATTATCCAGTCCGGCCGCATAACGTTTGCTGCTGGACAGCGCAGCCTTCTGTGCTGCCTGAAAAGCCTGTTGCTGCAACGGCAGTGCCACCGTACTATGCTGATAATCGCTCATAGCATCAGCAGCCTGCTGCAAGGCTGCCAGTACCGTTTTATCGTATAAAGCCACCTGCTCATTATAGGCAGAACGTTTGCCCGACAATGCAGCCTGCAAACTGCCAGAAGTAAAAATAGGCAACGAAATGGCTGGCACAATACCCAGCATCCGTGAAGAAGAATGCACCAGATCAAACGCATCCACGTGCGCCAGACCGGCTAGCCCCTTAATTTCAATATTAGGATAAAATGCCGCTTCAGCAGCCTTAATACCAAAATAATCCGACTGTAATAAAGCACGTTGTGCAGCAATATCCGGCCGTTGTCCCAGTATATCCGCGCGCAACCCATCAACCGCCACTTCAGGCACAGAACCCAGCGGCTGAGGTATCATTGCCGGCAGCTGGTTTGGCGACAAACCAACCAGTGCTGCCACACCATGGCGGGTACGTTCTATATCTGCCTGAGTCTGGCGCAAACCACTTTGCAAACTCAATACCGTCTGCTGAAAAATATACTCATCACTGGCAGGTTGCAGACCAGCACGAATCCGGTTAGCAACCAACTTCTGCAATTGCTGATTCACCCCAATACGCTGTCGCAAAATATTCGCCTGTTCCTGCAACAACTGCCATTGCGTATATTGCGACACAATACTCTGGCTTAATACCAGCCGTGCCTGTTCCTGCTGATAGACAGCAGCAAGACGCGCACCCAGCGCCGCCTTAACCACATTACGCTGCTTGCCCCAAAAATCAAAAGTATAATTAACGGCCACAGCAGCCATTTCATTACTAAAGACATGATTAGGATCATCACCAGTCCTGTTTGAGTCCGGCTTCGGATTCAAATAAGCAGCCACCCCATTGGCCTGCACGCCTACCTGCACACCAGCCTCACCTCTAGCACCACGCCATTGCGCCTCTGCTTGCGCAATACGTGCAGCAGCAATGCGCAGATCCGGCGCATTGGCCAAACCAGCATCCATAAGCTGATTCAACAACGGCTGATTCAGACCCAGCCACCAGTTCTGTCCAACCTTAGCAGACTGCCCAGCAGATAATTGCAGTTGCGCAGCGTCCTGTGGTATTTGCAGATCCGGCTGCTGACCAAAATTAGCACAGGCAGACAATAGTAGCAAAGCAACTGGAGTAACAAGCGATAACTGACGTAATCGGAATCGGGACACAGACACAGTTAATTTCATGCAAATCTCAGCAAAAAAGTTAAGCAGCAGTTAATAGCTTGGTTAGCAACCGCTGCAATTGTTCATATTCCGGTTCACTCAGGGCTGACCATACCCGCCGGTGTACCTCATTGGTTTCCGGACTTACCAGCTGAATCAGATCTTCACCAGCCTTAGTTAACTTCAACGTAATTTTACGTCGATCCAGAGGATGAGTAGAACGCGTTACCCAGCCATTGAGCACCAAATCATCAGACAAACGCGTCGCACTGGTACGAGTTAGATTCAGGATACTGCTCAGTTCGGATGGTAAAATCTTATGATTCGGACGCGCATAAACTGCCAGCAACGCATGCCACAAGCTTTCTGACAAATGATGCTGGTGCAAACGTTCATTCAGCTCACCTTGAATTGTTGTATGTACCAACCGGATCAACCGGCTGAGCATCACCAGCTGAACATTCATACTTGGCATTTTCACTGCCAGCACTTCCAAAGCAGCTTCCAGTTCAGTCGCAGGAAGAGAAAAACCCATGATAGAACACCTCAAAATTCAAAAAAATAAGCCATCACAATAATCATCCCTCTAATTATAAATGAAGCTTATAATTTGACTGAAAATATTCCATCCCAAAATAACAACTATATCAACAGACTTATCGAAACTTTCTCACGTATCCGCATACCAATGCCACCAGCCTCGCCCTATCCCAATGTTATTTTCCCGCTCACAGTCACAATCTGTCAAATGTCATATCAAAATCATAAACTGCTGCAAAGCAGCATCTACCCTTGCAGAAAAGAAACATTCGGAACAACATTCAAACCAGTGCAGCAACCAGTACCAAACCCAGAAAAACAACCAGTCGAACCTACTAATAAACGACCACAAACCTCATACGGATAATTATTTTTCTATACAAACCATAAGATAAAAATCTACAACCATCCCGATTTGTTAACGACATAATTATATTTGATAACCGAATAGATATTTAGCTAATTTGAAGATTTTTACGCCGTATTAACCAGATATCTGTTTTAGCCAGCCTGCCTCAACAACCTTTCACACCAACCTTAAACAAAATTGCATCCAGCCCCCTATACAAAAAACCAATTTTCTTAGCAAATACCTCAAAAATCACCACACAAACAGCCAGCTTAAATGACCCCACAAACAAATTATCAACTATCATAACCAGAACAGACACACATCCCAATACCAAAATCACATCGGAAGCAAGTTTCATCATTGCAAAAAAACAGACTGCCTTAAAGACAGCCTGTTTTCATAAACCCAGAATCAAATACCCGCGGCTTCACGCAATAATTGCGCCTTATCCGTACGCTCCCACGTAAATTCCGGTTCTTCACGTCCGAAATGGCCATATGCCGCCGTTTTAGCATAAATCGGCCGCTGCAAATCCAGCATTTTAATAATCCCCTTCGGACGCAAATCAAAATGCTCCTGCACAATCTCAATCAATCGATTTTCATCAACTTTACCAGTACCAAAAGTATCAATCGCAATAGAAGTAGGCTGAGCAATACCAATAGCATACGAAATCTGAATCTGACATTGACTGGCCAAACCCGCTGCAACAATATTCTTCGCCACATAACGACAAGCATAAGCAGCTGAACGGTCTACCTTAGTAGGATCTTTACCAGAAAAAGCACCACCACCATGTGGTGCCGCACCCCCATAAGTATCCACAATAATTTTGCGGCCAGTCAGACCACAGTCCCCCTGCGGCCCGCCAATCACAAAACGGCCGGTCGGATTAATCAGATACTGCGTATCTTCAGTTAACATATCAGCAGGCAATACCGGCTTGATAATATATTCTTTTACCGCCTCAACCAACTCTTCACGTCCGACATCCGGTTCATGCTGCGTAGACAGCACAACCGTATCAATGCGCTTCACCTTGCCAGTTTCACTGTCATACACACAAGTTAGCTGCGCTTTCGCATCCGGACGCAACCATGGCAGCTCACCACTTTTACGCACTTCACTCTGGCGCTGCATCAGACGATGCGCATAATAAATGGCAAACGGCATCAGCGTAGGTGTTTCATCACAGGCATAACCAAACATCAGCCCCTGATCACCAGCACCCATATCCAGATCAAGACCTTCCCCCTCATTGACACCCTGTGCAATATCAGGAGACTGCTCATCGTAACACACCATCACCGCACAGCCACTGGCATCAAAGCCCAGCTCCGATGAGTTATAACCGATACGCCTAATCGTATCACGTGCAACCTGAATATAATTAATATGCGCACGTGTCGAAACCTCACCGGCCAGCACGCATAAACCGGTATTGACTAAAGTTTCAGCGGCTACACGTGCAGCAGGATCCTGAGTCAGGATAGCGTCTAAAATAGAATCGGAAATCTGGTCGGCAACCTTATCTGGATGACCCTCAGATACCGACTCAGAAGTAAACAGAAATTCACTCATAATTGACGGATACTTTCTGATGCTAATAATGCTTTATGGGCAGTTATAGATGCTTTTGTTATAATGTCGCCCAAATTTTAAGTTTGAGATACACAACAGATGCAAAAGCTGGTTTATGTCGTATTTTCCTTGTTGGCACTAATCCCCTTGCCAATCTTGCAGGGCATAGGTTCAATACTGGGGCGTCTTGGCTATTACCTTGCCACCAATGAACGTAAACGCACAACTAGAAATCTCCATTTTAGCAAACTTGCCGCCAACGACCAACAAGCAGAGAAATTGATTAAATCGATTTTTGCCGAAACAGCCAAAAGCGGGCTGGAACTATCCATAGCTTGGACCCGCTCCAGCAAACATATCGTCTCCCTGTTTAAAGAAGTGCACGGCTGGGAACACATCGAAGAAGCTATCGCCCACAATCATGGCCTGCTGCTCATTACCCCGCATCTGGGCAATTACGACCTTGCCGGCCGGTACCTGAGCGAAAAACTACCCTTTCCCCTCACCGCCATGTACCGCCCACCCAAAATAAGCTGGCTCGAAAGCATAATGAATAATGGCCGCGTCCGCGATAACGGCTATACCGCACCGGCCAACATGCAGGGCGTCAAACAAATCGTACGCGCATTAAAAAACAAAGAAGCCACCATCGTTTTACCTGATCAAGTACCTGGTGAAGGCGAAGGCGTATGGGCAACTTTTTTTGGTCAACCAGCCTATACCATGACACTGGCCTCACGTCTGGCCGTCATGCCCAAAGTAACTGCCCTGTTCTTTTGCGGTGAACGACTACCCCACGGCCGCGGCTTTGCCCTGCATATTGCTCCCATGCAAGGTAATCTAACCGGCAACAAAGAACAGGATGCACAAATTATTAACAACAATATTGAACAGTGGGTCGCTCGCTTTCCCAGCCAGTATTTGTTTGGTTATAACCGGTATAAACACCGTAATACCAAACCACCAACTGCCCCATAACAATTGCAGTACATACCTACAATCAATCATCACAAACAGACTGATCACTATTGCATAGACAAATTACAGAAAACCATCCTGATAAAACAACTATTTAAATATAAATATATTATTTGCAGAAACTGTCTAATAACATCATAATAATTATTGATAGACACATAAATACACTTATACATTATCAATGAACATAAATTCCATTTTATCATCATAGATTACTCAATATAACTTTTACACCCAAGCAGCCATATAGAATAACTTATTCTATATCAAATATTTAAACAGAAATATTCGTTTCTACCACCTAATCTCCAAAATCTAATAAATACTTTAATAACCAGCACAATCTCATTTCTTAAAAATATCAATCACTGCAAAGCAAAGCTTTTCGATCATAAATTTATTATTAATTAACATAAAAATAAATCTATTTCTTCAAATAAAAATGTATGACGAAATTGGACAGGCTTGCTGCATATAGAATACAAAACAGACAGACCAGTGCATCATCATTAGCGAATAGCAACGCACTTATATCACAAAGCAGTTAAATTAATATCAAAATGCCTATATCTTTTAAAATAAAATTTTTTGAATCCTTTTACGCATTTCTATCCTCTATAAATATAGAGTTGGTGAAAAACATAATTTAAACCTTTTCCCGACTTCACTACTTGTTCCCAAATATAGCAAAACCCAAAGATAGCGACAGACAAATTGCCATGAAACAGAATTCAGAAAAATTAATTCTAGCCGCCTGTTCCGGTAATAAACAGGCTTTAGAACAACTATTAATTGTATCCCAAAAAGATATCAGAAGATTTGCCAGAAAAACCTGTACCACATCTGAAGACATAGAAGATGTGGTACAGATAGCACTTTGGCAAATTCACAGAAAGATTGGCACATTAAAAACAATAAAAGCTTATACCAGTTGGCTCTTCCGAATTATAGAAAGAGAATGTTATCGGTTATTTAGGTCCCGACTATCAAAAAATACCGAAACAGAATCTAATTTGGAAAACATAACAACACATGATTCCGATTTAAATCTGCGCATTGATTTAATCAATGCAATTATGACCCTACCACCGATTTATCGCCAAATATTAATTATACGAGATATTGAAGAATATACCGCACCCGAAGCCGCCAAAAAATTAGGTATAACTATTGAAGCTGTAAAAAGTAGACTGCACCGGGCTAGGACAATGATAAAAGAAAAACTGACTTCACAAATCTTTTTGGATAAATAGAAGACAAAAAAGAACAATTTTATCTGTTTTCACAACCCTATCAGTTTAAGCTTTAATTCAATACATGCTCCCTAAGCATAGTCACGCTGGTTTAAGTTTATTTTTCCAGTTTTCACTCTTTTAACTTAAAAAGGGACGTGATGTTTAGAAATAGTTCCATATTAACACATTTACTCCGTAGATATACTGGATTTAGTTTTCTCTCTTTAACAATATATCTTTTTATTCAAGGCACTGGGTGGAGCATTATATTAGGACTTACATTAGCCATTTCAGGATTTATTGCATTAAAAGCCTGCCCTGCCTGTTGGCTAATCAGGTTCATAACAACAATAACCAATCCAAGTAAAACATGTATTCCATATTCAAAAAAAGATGAATCACGTTCAGCACACCTAAAGTAAAAATAGTACGACATGTTAAATTTATTTAATTGAATAGATACATCTATTTGAATTTATTGTATTTATTTTATTATTGGCGAACTAATCCACTTACTAATTATAAATTATTTAACCTTAAGGAAAATTTAAATGAGTAATTATCAATCTCCAGATGATATCAAATATGTAGCTTCCTTATTGAATCTTGCACCGCAAGAAGCACGGGCTTTTATAGAATTCGATCACCAGACAGTCAAGCGTGAAGATGGCCTTATTCCCATCAAAACCAGAGAATTTATTGCATTAGCCGTCGCCCTGACTACACAATGTGCTTACTGTATTGATATTCATACTAAAGGCGCTATGCGCGCAGGAGCAAGTAAACAAGAATTAGCTGAACTTATTTCTGTTGCTGCATCTGTCAGAGCAGGAGCAACAATGGGGCACGGGCTACTGGCTTTACGCTTATTAGATGAATTAAAATTTTAAATTATTAATAATTCGTTTCCGTTAACTAAATACAAAACAAAAAGAGCCATAAAGGCTCTTTTTGTTGAATTCGTAAACTGCTTGAAATATAACAATACAGATTAACGTTTAGAGAACTGTTTAGCACGGCGTGCTTTACGCAGACCGAATTTCTTACGTTCAACTTCACGTGCATCACGAGTTACCAGACCAGCAGCAGACAGAGTTGGCTTCAGAGCTGCATCGTAGTCAATCAACGCACGGGTAATACCGTGACGAATCGCACCAGACTGGCCAGTTTCACCACCACCTACTACATTAACTTTAATATCAAAAGCTTCCAGATTTTCGGTCAGTACCAATGGCTGACGTACAATCATACGGCCGGTTTCGCGACCAAAGAATTCATCCAGCGGACGACCATTTACAATAATCTGACCGCTACCCTTTTGCAGGAAAACACGAGCCACTGAACTTTTGCGGCGACCCGTGCCGTAGTAATATTTACCGTTCATCGCGTGTCCTTAGATATCCAAAACTTTAGGTTGTTGAGCTGCATGACCATGTTCTGCAGTAGCATATACTTTCAGTTTTTTAATCATAGCATAGCCCAGCGGGCCTTTAGGTAACATACCTTTAACCGCTTTTTCCAGCGCACGACCAGGAAATTGGTTTTGCATTTCAGCAAAAGTACGCTCGTAGATACCACCAGGGAAGCCTGAGTGGCGGTAGTATTTTTTATCAGTCTGTTTCTGACCAGTCACACGCAATTTGTCAGCATTGATCACAATAATGTAATCACCGGTATCAACATGCGGCGTGTATTCTGGCTTATGTTTGCCACGCAGACGGCGAGCGATTTCAGCAGCCAAACGACCCAGAACTTTGTCTTGAGCGTCAACCACATACCAATCACGCTTCACCTCATGCGGCTTAGCTGAAAAGGTTTTCATAGAAGCTAATCCAGATATATATACGAAAGCTTCTAATATTAAAGATTAATCAAGTGATTGTCAATTACTATACTGGGTTTATATGACAAACTCCCTGTATTCACAGAGATTGGCAGACCATACTTTTCACCCCTAATATCATGCCTAACCGATGCGTTTAAAAGGTGGCAAACATGCCAGTAACTGCTTACCATAACGCGCAGTCAGAATACGGTTATCCAGAATAGTTACCCGTCCGTAATCCGACTCAGTACGAATCAGCCGCCCAACAGCCTGTATCAGCTTAATACTGGCTTCTGGCACAGTAATTTCCATAAAAGGATTACCACCGCGCGCTTCTATCCACTGATTACGGGTTTTCTCAATCGGATTATCCGGCATAGCAAAGGGCAGCTTGGCAATAATAACCTGTACACACATTTCACCGGGTAAATCCAACCCTTCAGCAAAACTATCCAGTCCAAAAATAATACTGGGCTTACCAGCAGCTATAGCTTCCTGATGGCGCTGCAATAACACCTGCTTAGGTATTTCTCCTTGTACCAACAACAGCGGCAAATGACTGTCTGGTAACTTCAGCGCCACCTCCTGCATCTGCCGGCGAGAAGAAAATAACACCAGCGTACCAATGGCTTCATTTTCATTGATCAGCCTCGGCAGCCATTTAACAATTTCACTAGTATGCGCAGCAGCATCTTTCGGGCTGGCTGCCAGTGCCGGTATATACAGCTCACCCTGCTCAGCAAAATGAAACGGACTATCCAGTGCCAGCATAGCCGTATCCGGCAGCCAGTTCAGCCCTGTTTGCTTTAACAGCAAATCAAATGTCCCCAGCGAGCGTAACGTTGCCGAAGTAAGCAAGGCACCGGCTGCGCGTCGCCACAAGCCACTGGCCAACTTACTGGCACTAGTAATTGGCGAAGCATTAAAACTGTAATCCACCTTATCTTTAAAAGTCCGCGTAATCCATTTAGCCAGTGGAGCTTCACCTTCAACATTTTCAGTAGAAATTAAATCCCATACATCCACAACCTGTTCTACCCGTGCCAGCAACATCCCCAGATCACCACATAACCGATCGAGCAGACTACTGTCCTGATTTTTATCACGTCGTGCGGCCGCTAGCGCCTCATTCATACTATTAATATGCTTGAGCAGCATACGCGCTGCCATAGCTGTATTATTTACCAGTATACCTAAACTTGAAGGAATAACACCATCCGGCCACAACCAACTACTTTCCTCAATACCCTCCTGCGTAGCCAGATTGGGTTCATCAGCCAGATGAAACAGCCACTCCTGCATACTTTCCTGCAAGCCAGATGCAGCCTCAGTAGCCAGCACAGCCAGCTCACTCTTATCCAGCACACCAGCCACCTTATCAACAACATTACCAATCCGGTCTAAAAACCATAAGGCCTGATTCAGACTGTGTTCAGCAGCAAATTGTTGCAAGGCCTTATGTGATAAATGATGAGCCTCATCAATACAATAAAAGCTGTTGGCCGGTGATGGCAGAATCACACCCCCGCCCATACCAATATCAGCCAGCAGCAAATCATGATTGGCCACCACCACATTCACCGTTTCCAGGGTTTCCCTTGCCAGAAAAAACGGACATTCCGGCCGATTAGGGCAGCCAGCTTTCAGACAGCCATGACGGTCATTGGTTACCCTTTGCCACAAGCCTTCATCAATCTGTTCCGGCCAAGTGTCACGATCACCATTAAAAGTACGCGCAGCAAACTGGTCTGCCATATCTCGCAATACAGCTAATTCTTCAGCTCTCGGTTTCTTGTCCCAGAACACCTGCTGTGGTTCAAACCCCTGCAAACTATCCTGCGCGTTTAATTGGGTTAATTGATACAGTTTATATGGACACAAATAGCGACCGCGCCCTTTTGCCAGCGCAAAGCTCAGACTCAGCCCACTGTGCCTCACAACAAACGGCAAATCCCGTCCCACCAGCTGCTCCTGTAAGGCCACCGTGGCACTGCTAACTACCAGAATTTTGCCACGAGTCTGCGCCATAATTCCACCGGCCAGCAAATACGCCAGACTTTTCCCAACACCCGTTGGGCCTTCTACTATAACAATAGATTCACCATTGCGCTCCGGCGCATCCTCACCAGCCTGCTGTTGCTGAGTGCGCGAAAATGCATTGGCAATGGCTGCAATCATTTCCCGCTGAGCCTGACGCGGTCGGAAATGAGGCAGACTTTTAGCGATATTCTGATAATGGTCGCGTATAGCGTTCTTTTCTAAATCAGTGAGCATAACTATTCAAACAGAGGACAAATGGCATAAATGCTTATTCTATTTAGTAGTAAAGTTATTTAAAATCAGTATATTTATAAACTAATTCTAATTATATACTGAAATTCCATATCAAATTTCAGTAGGTACATTATGAACAAAATTATCTATCTTGTATTATCCTGTTTAGTAGCAACAGGCTTGATTGCCTGCTCCAAAACCCAGCATGACACCACAGCAACTGATCCAGCCACAAAAAAAGAACTGATTTTTGGTGCTTCTGCCATGCCCTATAGCACCGTCTTTGAACAAGGTATCAAACCCATTCTCGAAAAACAGGGTTATACAATCAAAACCCTGAATTTTTCCACGCTGGAAGTGAATAATCAATCAGTTAATAATGGTCAGGTTGATTTTAACCTCGATCAACACACCGCCTACCTTAACGTCTTTAACCATGAAAAAGGCACACACCTGTATCCGTTAGTACATATCCCAACCGTTCCAGCCGCCATCTATTCAGACAAACATACCTCTATTCAGCAGGCTCCCAATGGTGCCAGCATACTGATTCCCAGCGACCCAGCTAATACCTCCCGTGCACTGCGCATCCTCACCGACAACCACCTAATTCAACTAAAACCTAATACCAACCCGATACTCGCTACCACCAGAGATATAGCCAGCAATCCCAAACAACTGAAAATCAGAGAAATTGATTCAGTAATGATACCGCGCACACTGAACGAAGTAGATTTCGGATTTGCCTCTGGCGGCATTGCCTATCAGTCGAAACTGGATCCCCAAAAAGCTGTACTACGCGAAAAAGTAGTGCCCGAAATGGAAATGGTGGTTACCATCAATGAAAAAAACAAAGACACACAATGGGCAAAAGACCTGAAAGCAGCCTATCAATCGCCAGAATTCAAACAATTTATGCAGAAATACAATCAAAACAAAATGTGGGTAATGCCACAGGGAGAATAAAGTACTTCAACCTCCAATTACCCCGAAAACTGTCGGCAATATTATCCTGTATTACCGACAGTTTACATATCAGCAAAAGCCCAAAGGCCACATTTACCATCCGCCATCAAACAATATAAACTTATTACCACATACAACATCACCAGACAAACCGTCTCCAAAACAAAATATAGTTAATAAAAATAACAATATCAAACACATTTAATAATTACAAAATTACACAACTAATTTGAATAAGCATAACTCTCTACAAATCAAACTTGTTTTTTAAAAACTACCACGTCTATAACTTATCTTAAAATAGTACAACATAAAAAGCATAAAAATAGAAATTTTTCTTCATTGACTAATAGAGGATTTAAATATGAAAAAAATGACTGAGCATCAGATCGTAGCTATTTTAAAATAAGCTGAAGCCGGTATTCCTGTCAAAGAACTTTGCCGTAAAGATGGTATGGGGAATTCAACTTTCTATAAATGGCGTGATAAATATGGTGGTATGGAAACGCGCAAGCTTAAGCAGATGTTTGCCGAGCTCAGTTTAAAATCTCAGCTTCAGGAGGAAATCATAAAGCTGGGATTGTAAGCTTAGCTAACATCTGCATAAAAATATAGTCATTGCCAATAATAGTATCAGTAAGTACGTAATAGAAACCTTTAATATAAAGATTTCTATTGCGGTATGAATGTTGATTTAAATTAAATAACAATACGTATTAATCATACTATTATGCATGTTAATTGCCTCAACGCTCTTTAAGTAATGCTCGCAATGTTTGTTTTTCATACACTTGACGAATTATTTCAATGACCGACTTAGTAAAAGTACTCTCCTGAGGATGGAAAAAACTTATCCATGTTTCGTCTTCTATGAATTTTGGCATGGCATTTTTTTCCGGCGAATCCCAAGCAGGCCACCACAATTCATTTGATTGGGGTGATGAAAGGATACCTTCCATTTGCTCTGCAATATGTTTGTATAGTTTTTTGTTAGGCTGAACAGTAGCATCTTTTCGACGAATCCCATAAATTATATCTCTTTGCATTGTACCTTGAGATTCCCAACGCAAAACAAAATAATCGTTTGGATCAAACTTTATTTGAAAACCTGCATAACGTTTTTCAATTTCAGTATCTCCTTCAATTTTGATACCTACCATACCTAAATTGGCTGTTTGGTCTCGTAAGTTTTTAATAAATTTATCAAATAATTCCTTTTTTACTACTTCAATATTATTTGCAATAAGAAGTGCTGAATTAAGGTTGTTAGAATTTGAAAGAATCATTTTAACTAACTCATCTTGTTGTTTCATATTTATTTCTCCATTTATATTTTCTTGAATATATTGAATTAAATCCTCAACAAGTAATTTTACTTTAGGTGCTTGAACATATAAAGCACAATCAATTAACCAATTGCGTAATTCATAAAAAGTGATGTGTAATACATTATCGCGAATAGACTCATCGGTATCTTCAGCCAAAGTATATTCGTTAATCTCTCTATTACATAAATAGATCAATAGCCAATTTTTATCATTTTTTGCTTCTTCATGTAGCCACGTGCCATAATCTTTTAATTGATCTTTTTGATCACATGCCCATGGTTTATTTTCAATTGCAATATAATTTTTATGATCTGTGAGGAGAATATCAATCCGCTGTCCTGTAGGAATTTTATATTCAGTAACAACCTGATATTTTGACTCAAGCTGTATGTTTTTTTGTGAAGAAAATAACTCATAAAACTTGTTAATAAATAAGTCTTGTTGACCATGTGTTTCATTTTTATCCAATAAAAATGCTAAGCAATTGGATAATGCCATTTCATTGATACAAAATAGATTCAATAAACGAAAAGCAGGCGCAAGTTGGCGATCAAATAATGCATTAGCCTTTTTATAACTTTCACGCCACAACGTAACATCATCTAATAATTTTTGAATGCTCAATGCTATCTCCTTTTTGATTTTTTGGTTCATAAATGCAAATATTTGTTAATATATATGGTTTATTGCCGCAATTCAAAGAATGTAATGACCTGATTTCATATTGATTTATCTAGTGATATTATATATTACTACTCTCGAACACAAGCAAAAAACAATCTTAATAATTTCAGGCTCAATTATCTTTTCTATTTCTGTCACAATCAAAAATTGCCAACACTTAAAAAACCAACCTCTCTTAGCATCTAAAAAATTTTAATAATATTGTTAACTCCGCCTATTGATATAAAATAACATATTATTACCACCTATTAAAATTATACTTTTATTTAAAAAGGATAATTCCCGAATTTCTAATTAAAACACATGTAACACATAGTTTAAATATCAACTTTGATTCTTTTCATTTAATGCAAAAATCCGGAAATTTGAGTCTATAAATAATCTTGTATAAGTATCACATACCTGACCTAAACAGACACGCCACCCAAAGTAAAAGCTCCGAACCATAATCGTCCGGAGCTATTGTATCTATCCTCTAAAATAGTACAGCATTGAAGTAGAAAATTCTCTTTATTAACCCACAGAGGATTTAAATATGAAAAAGATGACTGAACATCAGATCGTAGCTATTTTAAAAGAAGCTGAAGCCGGTATTCCTGTCAAAGAACTTTGCCGTAAATATGGCATCGGCAATTCGACTTTCTATAAATGGCGGGAAAAATACGGTGGTATGGAAACCTCCGATATCAAACGTTTAAAGGAGCTGGAGGCTGAAAACCGCAAGCTTAAGCAGATGTTTGCTGAGCTCAGTTTAAAATCTCAGCTTCAGGAGGAAATCATAAAAAAGCTATAGTGCCTACCAAGGCACGTAAAGCATGGGCTTTGGAGTTACAAGAAAATCATTTTGTTACTATTGCTATGAGCTGCGCTATTGTTGGCTTAAGCCGCTGTGCTTACTATTATCAGCCCAAGTTACCGGATGATTCAGTGATTAGGTCGGTACTCAGTGCGATCACCGATAAGCATTTACGCTGGGGCTTTCCCAAGTGTTTTAATCGCATCAGAAAGCTCGGCTATAAATGGAATCATAAACGTGTGTATCGGGTGTATTGTGAATTGAAGCTTAATCTCAGGGTAAAGCGTAAACAGCGTATTCCACCACGAAGCCCGGAAAGGCTATCAGTACCCAATAAACAAGGTGAATGCGGGTCAATGGATTTTATGAGTGACGGCAGTCGCAATCAACGACGCTTTAGAACTTTCAATGTGATAGATGACTTTAATCGTGAGGCGCTAGGCATTGATATTGCGGTCAGTTTACCAGCTGGCAGGATTACCCGTTATCTGGATAAACTGGCCGAATATCATGGTTATCCACTAAAAATACGAGTAGACAATGGACCAGAATTTACCGAAAACACCTTTACTAACTGGGCAAAATCACATGGTATAACTATAGATTACATCAACCCCGGCAGCCCATATCAAAATGGCTTTATTGAACGATTTAATCGCACCTATCACACAGAGGGACTGGATTGATATCTATTTAATAATCTGGAACAGGCAAGGAAGATAACCGAAGAATGGCTAACCATTTATAATACCGAAAGACCTCATGAAGCACTAAATAATATAACGCCAATTGAGTATAAAACACCAAAACAAGTAGCATGATTTTCTACATCAGTTTTGTACTAAATTTGGGATATTTACAAAAGCAAAATATATATAAGCTATATATGGAAGACGGTATCAGACCATACATAGCATTATCCATTATGCACTGCTTTATATTGATAAATTATCAATATAAAGTTAACATTATCCTAGATTATCATTTATTAACATACATAGGTATTCATAGTATGAAAAAAATATTTAGTTTACTGACAGGCTTATGCATTTTACTGGCTCTTGCTGCTTGCGGTGGTGCGTCTACACCGGAAGCAGCCGCCAAAAAATATACTGAAGCGGTATATGCTGGCGACAGTGAAACAGCTATTTCTATGATTTATCTTAGTGAGCAAGATAAGAAAAAAGCTGGATTGCCGGAGATGCTATCCGGTAAAATTAAAGCTGAAATTGCTCATAGAAAAGAATTTGCCGTTAAAAATGGCGGTATAAAAGAAATATCTGTAGGAGAACCAAAATACGATAATGATAAGAAATTTGCGAATGTTCCGGTAACGGTCACTTTCAAAAAGTCAGAAAAGCCCAAAGAAGAACATATACGATTAATTAAAACAGATGATGGCTGGAAACTGAAAATTTAAATAATGAACACCTGCGTAAGCAGGTTTTTTAATATATGCGTAAACATCATAGATACTTTATTTACTCTTTACTGATTATTCTCATTCTGGTGGGCGGTACTGTTACATTTTTTTATGAACGGCATCAATCTTCTCAATATAGAAAGCTTCAGAATCTGCCCACACTGAAGATTGGTGATTGGGTGGTACGATTGGGTACTGTCAATGACAGTCGTTGGATCAGTTACTTGGGTAAAAGCGAGTATTCACATATAGGAATGATTGTCCAATTACACCCTAAAATTTTGGTTGTACATGCGACAACAGATGATGGCGAATCTGCCTCAAATCAGGTCATTGTTTCCGAACTGGAATATTTTTTGAGTCCAAAATTGGCACAGAAAGGTGCTATAATTCGACCTATGTTCCTGAATCAGCAAGAAAAGCATAAGATTGCTGCTTTTATTCTAAATCAGCGTGGAAGACCTTTTATTTTAAGTAGTAAAGATGAACCGCATCTGTATTGCACAACATTATTATCAGATTCAATTGCTCAATTTCATCCATCATTTAAACCTAAATGGAACTATATATCCGCACCGTTTTTTAAAGGTGAATATCTGTTTCCTCAAGCTTTCGTAGACTATCCAGATATAAAAGTGATTTATCAGGTTGATAATTTAATTATGTAGCTTGAGAAAAATGTTAGAATTCTACTGGTTCAATATAACAATATGTGCTTAGCTGAATTACTTTTATTTTTAGAATTATATATATTTAGTTGCTTTGATAATAAAAATTACTGCACTGAAAATGTCCGAATATCCATATCTTTATCTGGTTGAAAAAACAATTGCCGAAATTGGCGGCCAAGTGGGGCTATATTATTTTAAAATGTAGTACTATCTCGATTTGTGTTCTGTGAGCAGATAAATAGCTGAATTGATCACTATTTATCTGTAATTCAGACAACCAAAAGAAGCTGGCATTCAATATCAGCCAAAAGATGACATAGCGCCTCATCACTCCAATTACAAGCGGTAAGAGTAAAGATTTTATGCAGTAAAACGGCATCTATCAATATCAATAGTTTTATGACGAAAGTATTAAATTAGCATTAGAAAATGTTTATATAATAGATAGTATCAATTCTTCATAAAACTATTTATTTTTATAATAGCCTTACGGCTAGGCAGAATTCGGATTGTTGTATCAACATGCCCGAAAATAGTATAGTCACACCATCAGTACTGTGTATTAGATTTATGTGATGTACACAATGTAGATTGCCAACATTATGACGGATAATTGTCACAATTTAGGCACATTATATAAATCTGAGGAAGAAACGATAACAGCAGATATAATGCGTAAAATGCTGAAAGATATAAAAGATATAAAAGAAAGGTAAAAGACTGATGGTGGGTCGTGAGCGATTCGAACGCTCGACCAACGGATTAAAAGTCCGCTGCTCTACCGACTGAGCTAACGACCCGAGAGCGCGCATTTTAGACAAGAGTACTGTAGCTGTCAAGCCCCTTAGCGCTTTTCATCTGTGGCAATATGGCGCTGAAGGTACTGCCACTGCCAACGACACTTTCAATTTGTAATTTACCGTTATGTTCAGCCAGTGCATGTTTGACAATCGCCAGACCAAGTCCAGTACCACCGCTCTGGCGTGAACGACCGGAATCCACTCGATAGAAACGCTCTGTCAGATGCGGTATATGTTCTGCCGCAATACCCGCTCCAGTATCACTAACCTGAAAAATTGCCCGCCAAAAATCATACTGATCCTGTTCACTCCTTAAGCGGACGGCAATAGTTCCCTGTGGTGGCGTGTAACGTACAGCATTAAACAACAGATTACTGAAAGCATTATACAAATCCTGCTGAATACCATTAACCCAGATATCTGTAGCCAGTTCACAGACAAAGGTATGTTTATCTGCTGACAAGATTCTGGCTTCATGCACCACCTGTTCTGCCAGAGCAGTGAGATTTACCGGTTGTTTGCGCATGGAAATATCAGTCTGGCTTTCCAAGCGGGATAAAGTCAGCAGATCGGCTAGCAGATTGCGCATGCGTGCGCCTTCTTTACTCATCAGGGCGATAAATGACTGGCGCTGCTCCTGTGGCAGTTCTGGCATATCAGTCAATGTTTCCAGAAAACCATTGATGACCGTCAGAGGTGTCCTCAGCTCATGTGAAACATTGGCCACAAAGGCTGTACGAGTGGCATTTAATTGTTCAGCAGCAGTAATATCTTGAGTAATAATCAGTGTTGCCTGCTCGTCAAATGGTGTACGTATAATATTTAATATTCGGGGTAATCCGCTATCACTATTATCAAGAGTAAGCTTCATATCCACAGATGCCGGTGTCTGTTTATTCAAAAACTGTTTGAAATCGGTACTTCCCATCAGTTCAGCCAGTATGCCATTAATGTCACGTTCTGCATTCAGATTTAAATGTATAGCAGCGACATGATTCAGCCACTGGATACGACCATCCAATCCCAGAATCAGCACACCTTCCGGTATAGTTTCGGCAATGCGGTTAAAACGCAGTAAGGCTACGCCTAGTTTCTGTTTACGCTTTTTGCGACTTTTAGCCTGTAACATCAGCGTATTGAAAATATTGTTCCAGATACCAATGCCATGAGGCACATTGCGCAGCTTTGGCCGTTCCAGCCAGCGTACCAGTTTGATTAAATGATACCAATAACCTATCAGCCATAAAAAAGACAGGCAACACAGTCCTAACAGCATTAATTGCACGCCGCCAATCAGCAATGACAGCAAAGCGACCACTATCAGAGTAGATAGTATTAAATACAAATGACGGCGTAGTTCAGCCATAAGGATGCATATTCCAACCCGATGTAAATCCGGTAATTATTCCTGATTACAGGCAAAACGATAACCACTACCACGCACTGTTTGGATCAGGTAATCATAACCAACAGTTTCTAGCCCGCGTCTTAAGCGACGAATATGAACATCTACCGTTCGTTCCTCAATAAACACATGATCACCCCACACTAGATCCAGAAGCTGGCGACGGGTGTATATCCTATCAGGATGAGTCATAAAAAAATGTAATAATTTAAATTCGCTTGGTCCCAGAGCAATGATTTGCCCGTTTACTTGCACCCGCTGCTGTTGCGGGTTCAGTTCCAGATCATGAACATGCAATGGTGTGCTGGTTTTTTGCGGAGCGCGCCGGCGCAGGAGCGCGTTAATACGTGCAACCAACTCGCGCGGAGAAAAAGGTTTGGTTATATAGTCATCTGCCCCCAGATTCAGCCCCTGTTCTTTATCTGTTTCTTCACCCCGTGCGGTTAGCAGAATAATCGGTAAATCACGAGTCCTGTCTGTATCTCGCAAGTACTTTATAAATTGTAAACCAGAAATTCCTGGCAACATCCAGTCTAACAAAATTACATCCGGTAACTGCGACTGCAATAGCGGCAATGCCTTTTCTACACTGGATATACTTTGCACTGTAAAACCGGCTTGCTCTAAAGTAAATTGAATCAGAGTGGAAATTGCATCCTCATCTTCCACCACCAATATATTGACCATCGTCATAATCATTACCCTAAACCAGTTCAGCAACTGTCACAGATTAATATAAAGGTTTAAAGGAGTAAAACAAATCATCCATATATTAGCGAAATCATAATCATAAGATGTAATCCAAATGACTCGCAGTACTTTCGTTCACATTAGTCTGATTATGTTATAAATTGCCTTTGCTTACTTTTTTAGCATAAAGAAATTAAGCCTGCATACATTAATATATAACCAATTAAAATTATGCCTAAACACCGAGATAATTAACCTAATTTGTATCATAAATACAACCCTGATTAGTGCATTTATTTGACTTGCATCATATAAAAATCAATTCAAATAAAAATTTGAGCACAAAATTTTGTTTTCCCAAACAAATAACTCAAAACTGCACAATAAATAAAATTTAACCACTTACTCAACCAATTGTTTTATTACAAAAAAAGAAAATTACAAAATATTCTAACTTTATACATGAATTTATTAATGATAATACAGTAAATTGACAAATCTATATACAAATATATAGTATGTTAAATTAATTTTATTAATTTAAAATTAATTAACAATCCTACTTAAATTTTATCCATTACTAAAGACGCCCTTATGAACAAAATATATAAGCTCATTTGGAATAGAAAAGAACAGGCTTATACCGTCACATCAGAACTAGTACGAAAACGAGGTAAAGTTACTGGGACAAAATTGGCGGTGGCAATCAGTGCAGCCATGTTAACGTCCAATATGGCATATGCTGAATGTTCGTCGTGTATTGAGTCATCTGCAACATTTGAAAGCCAAATCATACCTGCTGCCATGATTACTCTTGCGGATGCTGGTGATGACATCATAACAGAAAAACCTAACGATGTTACTGCACCTGAAAACCCAGATAATTTGAATCCTAGTAAGCCAAGTGACGGCGAACAACCGGGCGAACAGCCAGGTGAACAGCCAGGTGAACAGCCAGGTGAACAGCCAGGTGAACAACCAGGTGAACAGCCAGGTGAACAACCAGGTGAGCAGCCAGGTGAGCAGCCAGAACAACCTGAGCAGCCAGAACAACCTGAGCAGCCAGAACAACC
>NZ_JAGGIJ010000010.1:0-44929 GCF_024103505.1 Snodgrassella sp. | reverse complement strand
ATCGAGGATATCAGACAGCAAGCAATAGCTCAGTCACAGCTAATCATTTACAACGCCAATTTGATGTAGGTACCAAACAGCAGATTTAGTGATGTCTGCACTAAGTCAGATTAAGCAACCGCTGTCATCATTACATCTGTTTCATTCAGATAGAGGAAAGGAGTTTGATAAACAGTTGCTTGGTAAGCAGGTGTATTAATACATTTAATATACAGCGTTCACTAAGTAAAAAGGGATGTCCGTATGACAATGCAGTGGCAGAAGCAACATTTAAAAGCATTAAAACTGAATTTGTTAAAGGAGAAAAATTCATGACGACTGAAGAATTAGAACAAGCCTTTGCGGCTTATGCTTATTGGTACAATCATAAACGGTTGCATTCGTCGTTGAGCTATTTGCCTCCGGTAGAATTTAACAAATGGCTACCCCTTAATTTAGTTGTTTGAATATATGTTGCCATTCCAACCAATTCAATTTAGTATGCAATCTCCTTTACTGATAAAGCTTATCCATTTACTATTTAGCATCAGTACTAAATATCGGTCTTACATGTTTTTCGTGATTCGTCTTCTTTTCATTTCTATAGTTAAGTTTATCTTCATCCCTTAAAAGCTGTATGATTTAATGTAGCCATTTCTGCTCTTACTACTTAAATTATGTAATAACTATAGGAGATTTACAAAATTTTCTTTTACTATTATTATGGAGATTTTTTAGTTTTAGCTAGGAATAGAACAGTACATCCGGTTGTGACTCATAGATATATTCGTCTGACTTTCCGCAGATAATGTACACAAAATTTGCTTGGGTAAACGTTTAGGACAGCATAGGCAAATGATGTGAATGAAAGCGTGGTTCGATACTTAAAGGACTTACTGGCAGCAGTAGCCTCGCTTGTGCCGATTGTTAAGGCTTTCACGTAAAGTAGTTGAATGACTTCGACGAAACCTCCGCGCTATTTCAATGTATGAGAAACCACTTTTCAAACCGATATTTGTTATTGTATCTTTCTTCTTTAAAAAAATTGGGCGTATTGTCTCGTTTTTATACTTTACCTAGGGAAAAACAGAAATGATAATATGGCTAATTTTTCTTCATTTAAAAAAATTGCTAGTGGTTGAATCTACGAATTGAAATATTTAAATAGTTTAGTTTTAGTATTAGCATAACAAATTTAAAGGCCTCAAATAATGGTATTGCAAGAAATAAAAAATCTTATAGATAAACATGAAATAATTTCGTTCGATATTTTTGATACTTTATTACTAAGGATATATGCCAAACCCACAGATTTATTTTTGCATATAGAAAAGTTATATAGCATACCCGGATTTTCAAAAGCGAGAATTGCCGCAGAGTCAAATGCTAGAATGCATAATACAAAAGAAGAAATAACCTTAGATGATATATATAAAGAACTTCCTGATTACTTTCGTTCTTATAAAAGTAAGGAAATAGAATTAGAAATAGCATCTTTAAAGGTAAATAACGAAATTTATTGTGCTTATAAATATGCATTAGAAAAGAAAAAAAAAGTTATCATTACTTCTGATATGTATTTACCAAAGGATGTATTGATTAATGTTTTAGCTAAAAATGGTTATCATGAATATGACCAATTTTATTTATCTAATGATATCTCATTTACTAAACATAGCGGTGCTTTGTATGAGTACATATTGAAACAACTCAATATTTCTAATCCACAACTTCTTTTACATATTGGAGATAATTTTCACGTAGATTACGAGAAAGCTATTGAAAAAAAACTGCATGCTTATCATTATAAAAGTGCTTTAGAGCAACTTTTTGAAAACAATATTCGTTGTAAAATTTATTATAAGCAGAATGAAAATAGTATAGGCGCTTCAATAATATTAGGTTTGTTAGCTTATAATAATTTGAAACATCAAAATAATTATTGGAAAAACTTTGGATATAATTATGCTGGTCCTACAATATTTTCATATGCTTATTGGTTAAAAAAATCTTTTGAAAAAGATAATATCGATGATGCTTTATTTGTAGCACGAGACGGTTATTCTCTAAAAAAAGTCTTTGCTTTAATCAATACCAATAATAAAGTAAGGACAAGTTATATCTATGCGCCTAGGGTACTAAGTACGTTATTTTTTTTAGATTTTAACGAAAAAAAGTATTATGATTTAACAGAAAAATTATCTGCTATAAGAACAATTCTGTCAAACTATCAAGATAGACATGAAATTTTAAAAAAAGAAACTCCTATTAATCCTGATATTAATGAAGGCATAGAGTTTATTGAAAAATATATTGATATTTATAAGCAATTAGCTCAAGAAGATATTAAATCCTATAAAGCGTATATCGAAAATTTAGCTTTAGGTAAACGCACTGCTATTATTGATACTTGTTCAATTAACCTATCTTCCCAAAGGTTAATTGAACAAGTCATCAACAAGCAATTATATGGCTATTATTTTTTGTTACAAGCAAATGAAAATATTAATATAAATTTAGATGATTATATTTTGAGAGCTTATAGAGGAGATCCATCGGTTTGGATAAAAGATTGGGATGTTATGGAGTTTTTTATGACATCTCCCGAACCTCCGATTCAGAATTTCTTAAATGGAAAACCTATATATAAGAAGCAAAATAAGTATGAGACAATACGATCTGATGTTTATCCTATTCTCTCTGATGGCATTGTTGATTTCGCGCAAGATCTGATTGCTTCATTTTCTAACTATGATCCGTTTATTAGTTGGCAAGATATTTTCAATTGGATAAATATTCTTTGTTCTGTCCCTACTTCTTATGATAAAAAAATGGTTTCTAAAATAAATCATGCTTTTGATTTTAGTCATGAAAAATATGTTCCTATTTGTAAAGATTGGTTTGATTTCACATATGACAACAATATTCAAACAAAAAATAAATGGTTTATACGAGATATTCCGATATTAAAGAAAATTATTCGAGGAAATATAAGAACATATTTTTTTCTTGGAATCCCTATAGCGAGACTTGAGAAAAAAGGAAAAAATATTAATTATTATGTTTTAAAAATAATTCTTCTTTACAAAAGAAAAGAAAAAAAGAATATGATGAAATATTATATTTTTAATATTCCTATTTTTTCAATTGATAAAAATTAAGTAGATAATTTCTCAAAAATCCTTATCATGATATTGTATAAGAAAGTAATTATTATATATTTTTAAAATTATTTGTATATAGAGTAAAACCAATACAATGAGATCTTATATTTAAGATTTCAATCCTTTTAATTAAGGATAAATCAAATTAATAACATTTAATTTAGGAGCCAACTAATAATGTCAAATAGCTATGTGAATTTTGTTTTAACAGGTGACAATAATTATATTGCACCATTAGGAGTATGTATGACATCTATTTTGCTTAATTTAGCAGATGATAGATGTGCACGTTTTTTTGTTTTTGCAGAAAACTTTACTAATGATGATATTGATAAATTGTATGAAATAAAAAATGTACGTCCATGTGAAGTTGTTATCGTTAATATGAAACAATATACCCACCTATTTTCGTGCATTGATACAAGTAAATTCTCATTAACATATGTTAATTTAGTTTGTTATTTTAGGTTATTAATGCTTGATATTTTACCTGATGATGTTGATAAATGTTTTTATATAGATGGAGACATGATCATAGATTCAGACCTTTCTTACTTATATGATTCCTTTGATGAAAAAAATATTATTGGTGCAGTTATTGAAATACTGGCAATGCAATATAGAAATGATATTTTAAAGCATTTTATGCAATGGGACGATCTTGCAAATTTTCAAAGAGCTCCTTTAAAAAATCCTTATTTTAATGCAGGATTTTTCCTATTAAATGTTAAGAAAGCCAAAGAATTAAATCTTTTTCAGAAAGCTTTTGATTTTTTAGATAAACACCCAAACCCACCTTATGCAGATCAAGATACCTTAAACTATATCATTGGTCAACAATATCCGCAATTGGTACAACATTTTCCTCCTTCTTATAACGTTTTTTGTGATATGTTTCATGATGTGAATTTGTATAATGATGCTTTTTATAGTAAGGATGCTATACAAGAAGCATTTATACATCCTAAAATTTATCATTATGGAGGGCCTAATAAACCATGGATTAATAGAAAAGTAAGATTTTTTTATTCAATATGGTGGAGATACTGCTCTTTATCTCCATGGTGGAATTTGAAAGAACCAGATGCAGAAACAGAAACTAATAATAGTGAAAATATATGTAGTTTATTGCACGTGCGTTTGTTTAATTTTTTCCCTATTTTTAAAAAGAAAGCAAATCATAACGAGAAAAGTTATTATTTATTTGGGGTTCGATTTCTCTTAAAGAAACAAATTACATCTTATATGAAATCATACAGAATTTTTGGTTTAAAATTCAAAAGATTCAGCATATTAAAAATGTATGAATTAAATCAAGTAGAACTAAAAAATATAGTAGACTTGAATTTTAACAATTTAAATAATATGCTAAACTCACAGTTTAACCAATTAAATAATATGGTTAATAGACAATTCAAAATTTTTGAAAATGTTACTGAATTACAATTTCATAACCTAAAAAATGCAATTGATTTGGAGACTGAGAGATTAACAAATGGGATTGATTATAATGCACAAAATTTTGAACGGTTAGATAAAAAAATTGTAACAGAAACTTACGATGTGAGAAGAAATTTGATAGACCAAATTTCTAATTTAAGCAAAAAAGTCGAAATAATGAATTCTGTATTTGTAACTCATCAAAATACTTTTTTGCCATTTAAAAACATGTTTGAAGGAAAAAATATTGTCATTGTTGCTACTGGTTCTTCATTAAATCGATATATACCTATTCCTGATACCATTCATATCGGCGTAAATAGAGCATATAAGTTTGAAAGTATTATGTTGGATTTTTTATTTATTCAAGATATATCAGGTTTAAAAAACGAGATTTCAAATATTAATGAATATGGTAAAGGAAAATGTATAAAATTTTATGGTGATGTACTACCAATAGAACAATGCGCCATACCAGAAAGTTATTTAATCAAATCTGATGCTAAACGTTATTATACTGGTGGAATGAATACTCCTTTTGTGAGAGATATTTCTTCTTGTCTTTTACCTGATTTTGGATCAGTAGTCTTTTCTGCATTAGCTTTTGCATTATATACTAACCCGAAAAAACTTTATTTGGTTGGATGTGATTGTAGCGATACAGGTTATTTTGATAATTATACAGAAACTATATCTTCCTCTCTAAAAGGTGATTTACCAAATATTTTTCAAGGCTGGCAAAAATTTAAGACATTTGCAAATCATTTTTACCCTGATACTGATATCATTTCTATTAATCCTGTAGGATTAAAAGGGGTTTTCCATGATATTGAGCAAAGTTAAATTTATAGTAACAATCATTTATTAAAATTCTTTTCAAAAATCTAGTATGATTATAATATATATTAGACCTACCTCGAAAATAAAGGTAAACAAATAAATATTACGTTTTATTTATAGTTTAGACAACAGTCTGTAATATATTGTTATTATTATAATTTATAAATATAGATATTTATTACTTAATTCATTATATTAAACTTCATCCTACATTTTGTGTATAATACTTTTACCGGTGACAGTTAATCCTGTCACCGTATTCTATAATTAATAAGTTCATTACGCTTTCCAGTTCAAAATAGGTTTTATTTGCTTTGCCTATTGTAAATACCCTATAGTTAGTACAAAACAGACGTAGAAAATCATGCTACTTGTTTTAGTGTTTTATACTCAATCGGCGTCATATTATTTAGTGCTTCATGAAGCCTTTCGGTGTTATAAATGGTTAGCCATTCTTCGGTTACCTTTCTTGCCTGTTCCAGATTATTAAATAGATATAAATCCAGCACCTCTGTACGGTACGAACGGTTAAATCGTTCAATAAAGCCATTTTGATATGGGCGGCCGGGGTTGATGTACTCTATAGTTATACCATGTGATTTTGCCCAATTAGTAAACGTATTTCCAGTGAATTCCGTTCCATTATCCACTCGTATTTTTAGTGGATAACCATGATATTCGGCCAGTTTATCCAGATAACGGGTAATCCTGCCAGCTGGTAAACTGACCGCAATATCAATGCCTAGCGCCTCACGATTAAAGTCATCTATCACATTGAAAGTTCTAAAGCGTCGTTGATTGCGACTGCCGTCACTCATAAAATCCATTGACCCGCATTCACCTTGTTTATTGGGTACTGATAGCCTTTCCGGGCTTCGTGGTGGAATACGCTGTTTACGCTTTACCCTGAGATTAAGCTTCAATTCACAATACACCCGATACACCCGTTTATGATTCCATTTATAGCCGAGCTTACTGATGCGATTAAAACATTTGGGAAAGCCCCAGAGTAAATATTTATAGGTAATAGTACTTAGTACTGACATAATCACTGAATCATCCGATAACTTGGGCTGATAATAGTAAGCACAGCGGCTTAAGCCAACAATTGCGCAGCTCATAGCAATAGTAACAAAATGATTTTCTTGTAACTCCAAAGCCCATGCTTTACGTGCCTTGGTAGGCACTATAGCTTTTTTATGATTTCCTCCTGAAGCTGAGATTTTAAACTGAGCTCAGCAAACATCTGCTTAAGCTTGCGGTTTTCAGCCTCCAGCTCCTTTAAACGTTTGATATCGGAGGTTTCCATACCACCGTATTTTTCCCGCCATTTATAGAAAGTCGAATTGCCGATGCCATATTTACGGCAAAGTTCTTTGACAGGAATACCGGCTTCAGCTTCTTTTAAAATAGCTACGATCTGATGTTCAGTCATCTTTTTCATATTTAAATCCTCTGTGGGTTAATAAAGAGAATTTTCTACTTTTGCGCTGTACTATTTTAGGGGGTAGTTACAGCAGGATTACCCATTATCTGGATAAACTGGCCGAATATCATGGTTATCCACGCAAAATACGAGTAGATAATGGGCCGGAATTCACCGGAAAAACCTTTACTAACTGGGCAAAGTCACATGGTATAACCATAGATTATATTCAAGCAGACAGCCCATATCAAAACGGGTATATTGAACGATTTAATCGCACCTATCGCACAGAGATACTGGATTTATATCTATTTAATAATCTGGAACAAGCAAGAAATGTAACCGAAGAATGGCTAACCATTTATAATACCGAAAGGCCTCATGAAGCACTAAATAATATGACGCCGATCGAGTATAAAACCCTAAGACAAGCAGTATTATTTTCTACTTGAATCTTGTACTAAGTTTGGGGTATTTACAGTTAATTGTCGAAAAATATATTCACACTTTTTCATTTAATCAATTATATTTTATAAAAATATTTTATATATTCATTATTTATTAGGCTGTATTTTATTTTATAATATTGAGAATTGTAAAATTGATGATATAAAATGATATCTGTACTACTTATAAATCTTGAGAAATCTAAAGATCGATTGGATTTTCAAAAACAGCAACTTGAAAAATTGCAAATTACAATGCACAGACTGGCTGCTGTTCAAAGCACTGACTTTAATACTTTCGAATATGAGAGTTTGGCGAATGGATGGCAACGAAAACTACGTACAACAGAAGTAGCGTGTTTTTTAAGCCATAAGAGAGCTTGGCAATTTGTATTAGAAACACGGAGACCATGGTTGATCTTAGAAGATGATGCTTTGCTTTCACGAAAAACTTCAAATATTTTGAATGTACTGACTGATAAAGCTATAGAAATAGATTATATAAACCTGGAAACACGTCATCGGCGTAAATGGATTGATAAGAGGGTAGTAGAGCTAGTTGGTGAGTATCAATTACGGCGCTTATATCAGGATCGTAATGGTTCTGCAGCATATATTCTATTTCCTTCAGGAGCTGAGAAACTATTGAATAGGGCTGAAAGGTCATCGCCAGCTTTGGCTGATGCATTTATTAGTCAATCATATGAGTTGAATGCCTGGCAAATATTTCCTGCAGCCGCTATTCAGCTAGATCAATGTGAGAATTATGGCTTGGATCAGGATTTTCCATTTGCTTCAACAATTACTTTTGCTAATAATCCCAGACCTAATGCAAATAATTATTTTGATTATTTGCGCTTTAAACTTCGCCGTATAGCTGGGCAAATCCGAATGGGGAAACGTCAATTAGAAGTATATAAAATTGCAGAATATATACAAGTTCCTGTGCAAAATTCTGATTATAAAATTTAAATTATGATAAACTTCATTTAATGAAAGATACAAATGCGATTGAGTATTCTGGTTCCTGTCTACAATGTTGCCTCTTATTTATCTGCTTTACTGCAAAAGTTATTGACTGATTTGCCTGCAGATATTGAATTAGTTTTTTATGATGATGCGTCTACAGATGATTCGTTAGTACAAATTCAAACTTTTAAAAAAAATAATCCTTGCTTACCAGTTCGCATATTGCAAGGTTCTAAAAATGTTGGTCTAACTATTGCAAGAAGTAAGTTGATTGATTCGACTAGTGCAGAATATATTTGGTTTGTAGATGCAGATGATAAGGTTGAGTCATCTTTATTTGACAGAATTTTATTAATTTTGAAATGTGATAAGCCTGATGTGTTGTTATTTGATTATGATGTTTTTTATGATGGTACTGAACAGATTAAACATCAGGAAAAACTATCTTTTTATCCCCAAAATAGCTTAGTTTACGCTTCAGGCAAACAAATTTACCGTACGGCAATTTTGGATGGTAAGCATTATTTTTGGAATAAGATTTTTCGGCGTGAATTAATTGTTGATGTTGTCGATTATAAAATTCCTGCATATGAAGATATCGCTTATACGCCAATATTATTAAGCCAGTGTCGGAGCTTTTATTATTTTTCAGAAACTGTTATTCATTATCGTATTAGAAATGATTCAATTGCCCAAAAAATGGGTATCAAGCAGGCTTATGGTATCAGTGCTTATTTGGAGCAGGCTCTATACGCATCTACTGTAGTTCATGATCGGCAAAGTCAGGCATATTTATTATATAAAGTGTGTATATATTATTTTCGCATGTTAAACAATGTCCAAAAATCAAGTATTTCTGAAAATGAAAAAGAACAGCTATTAAAATTATCAAAACAGTTATTCAGTTTAAAAAAGCTTTCAGTATGGCAAATCGCTGGTTTATTGTTTAGGGTAGGTATGCTGGGTAAAGCTATAAAATTAATATACAAGAATATTTGCTTTAAAATCAATAGAACTGATTTGCAGTAAACAAACTAATATAATTTATCGGCAATTTATTCTAAATATAAATTAGGTAACTGGTAGTCTTAAACTATGTCTATTCTTTTTTCTTTTTCCCAGGTTTGTATTAATAATTTTTCTCTATCCCAGTTGTGTCCGCTCCAACCTTGGTTGGTGAAGTTATGAAGAATTATTTTATGTTTAGGATAATATTGTAATACATAATAAATAGCTAATAAGCCTGTACTAGGGAATTTTGAGTGGAGTAAATCCATACATTGAAAGTGTATATGGTCTGGGATAATACGAACTGGGTATTGATCCAAGTTACAGTTTTTTTTCCAGCGTGGAAAGCGCCAGTAATATTTGATTTTTTTATTTAGAGGTATTATTTCATATTTTGATGTTAAAATATCATTGAGTGAGTATCGGAAAAAAATTTGCGTGTTCGGGTTGAAAAATTTTTGTTCAATTTTTAAATGCCGAATCTGAATAGTACCATTAGCGATAAAAACCCAGTTTGCTTTGAGACTACAACTGGGGTTTGGGTTGTTAAAACGAATTACAACATCGTCTTTATTGATTAGATGTTCAATAGTGTTTTGCTCATCTGCATTGCCGATGATAAAGAATTTACTGTGTGGGTGTACTGTTTTCATAATAGTGGTGTTTTTATTGCCAATATTTTTTTAGCCATGGGGCGGGTAAGACTTTACGGTACCATTTTCCACCGCCGCCTTTGATGGCATCTGGCGGGTTAACTTCGCCATGGAAAACAATGATTTTGCCGTAACTGGGTTTTTCTGGTGGTGTCCATAAAGCATAAGGCATTTTTTTTAATACGTTGTATTTGTAGCTCAGACACCAGTTATCTGGCCAGTAGCTGAGTTGGTGGTTTTCACGCACATACCAAGATAGAAATGCTTGCTCATGGCGAAATTGCTGCCGTATGAGTTGAAAATGATTACGGAAGTAATCCATTAAATCTGGTAATGCACCAATTTGGAACCGATATACCGAGCTATTGCCAACTTTTCGCCATGGTTTTTTCCAGTCACGGATAATCCATACTTCGTCTTTTTGACTGGACGGATGGGTAAAGAAGCTGTCGATGTTATCGATAATAACAATATCAATGTCAAGAAAGAGCGCTGTGCCCTGTAATCCGTACAGGTTGGCACTGAAAGTGGTGAGTTTATTCCAGCCACGTTCAGGCAGGCCATTGGGTAAATCTAAAGGTATCAGTGGATAACATTGAACGGCTGGATTGATGCCTTTGGTGTCATCAGTCAGGCAAATCATGGTAAATGGGAGCGTCAGATGGCGTTTTACCATGTTATAGAGACGATTGACGTATTCGGCACTGTATTTTTGCCCCCATTTCATACATAAAATGTAATTTTGTGAAGGTTTGTCCATTGTTTGTTTTGTCTGGGCGGTTCTGGGTGGTGCAGTATAACATTTTAGAATTATATGCTGTTTGATCTGTATGATGCATGTTAATAAATAACTGATATTTTTTAACTGTTTCTTGCTGTTTTGTTGATTATTCGTTGTTTTTAGCTGGTTTAATGCTAAACTTATTATTTTGTCAGTAAGCTGCAATGGTTTTCTGTTAAGGTTTAATGGCACTGTTAAGGTAGGTTGAAACGGGTTTTATGGGGCATGATTTGCTACTGGTAAGTTTGTGTGTTTGGCTGGATGTTTTTAAAATCTGTTTTAAATATGTTTGTATCCGGCTATAACCAAGGATTGTGAATGAAGAAGCTTATATGGATATTGTTTAAGAGTAATCTGATTGTACGTATGCTGGTATGTATGATTATTGGCGCGTTTATTGCGGCTTTTTTACCGCAATATGGAGTTAAGCTGGAGTTTCTAGGTAGGGTATTTATTCAGGCCTTGCGTGCAGCTGCACCTATGCTGGTTTTTGTATTGGTAATATCTTCTATTGTTAATAATAAGTTTGATAATGTTTCCAGTATTAAATCGGTGGCGTGGTTATATGCAGTGACTGTGCTGATTTCTGCAATATTAGCTTCGACAGTAAGTTATTTGTATCCGTTGCATCTGGTGATGGATGTACCGCCGATATCAGAGAAACCGCCGGAAGGTGTGGCTGAGATTCTTATGAATATTATCCTCAAGTTTGTGGATAATCCGATTGATGCACTGGCAAATGGTAATTTCCTGAGTATTCTGGCGTGGTCTACGGCACTGGGTATTGCTTTACGTCAAAGTAGTGAAGCAACGAAATTGGTTATTAAAAACTGGTCGGATGCGACTATCTGGGTAGTTCGTCTGGTGGTGGCTATTGCGCCTTATGGAGTGTTGGGGCTGGTTGCTTCACATTTTACCAGTGATGGTCTGGCCAAGTTGAGAAATTATCTGGAGCTGATCGGGGTATTATTGGGGTTGATGGTGTTTGTGGCTCTGGTAATCAATCCGCTGATTGTATTCCTGAATTTCCGCAAAAACCCTTATCCGCTAGTATTTACTTGTTTGCGTTATAGTGGGATTACAGCATTCTTTACCCGCAGTTCGGCTGCCAATATTCCGGTAAATATTCGTCTGGCTCAGCGTATGCAGTTACCAGAAGAAATTTATTCTTTGTCTATTCCGTTAGGAGTAACGATGAGTATGAATGGTGCGGCAATCACTATTACGACGTTGACGATGGCTACTGTGCATACTTTGGGCATGGATGTTAGTTTTATTCAAACATTATTGTTGAGTATTCTGGCTACGGTATGTGCTCTGGGGGCTTCTGGTGTACCGGGTGGTTCGCTGCTGCTGATTCCGGTTGCGTGTAGTATGTTTGGCATTGATCCGACTATCGCTGCTCAGGTGGTGGCCATCGGGTTTGTAATCAGTGAAATTCAGGATTCTGCGGAGACGGTTTTGAATTCTTCCAGTGATATGCTGTTTACTTCGGTGGTGTCACTAAAGCAGCAGGGCAGGGATCCGAGTAAAATTGAGTTGTTACCAGAATAAGCCTGTATCAGGTTTGTTTTCGAAACCGCTGTGTATTTTGGCAGCGGTTTTTTTGTATCTGACCAAATTTATTTTTTCTTAAGTGTAAAACGAACTAATTGAGTTTTATTGTGTATCTCACTTGGGAGGCTTTATTACTGGATATTAGCTTCGTGTGGTGTAGGTAGCTGGGCAGTGGATTTTATTTGCTACCTGATTACTAAATATTATGTTATGCCGTGTAAAAACTGAGCTTGGGTATTCTTATATTTTTAAGACTGTGGCAGATATAGCTGGTAATAGATTGACTAGAAAATTGTATGGGTTAGTGACTAAGATGGCAGAATCAGGTTGGGTTGGTTTTTATTTGGTTAAATATTATTGCTTGTGTTATGTCAAGTGATATTTGATTAATGTTATCGTTTGTATTGGTATTTTTGCGTTAATATTACAATAATATTTATTATGTAAGAAAATTGGAGTTCATGCATGAGCAACGATGTTATTAAGGTTTTTGTAGGATGTGACCCGAATAATTGTGATTTGGAGCAGATGATGGTGGTGGATTACAGTATCCATAAACATACATCGCGGCCAGTAGAGATTATTTGGATGCAGTTAAGTCATGATCCGGATAGTCCTTGGTATTCTGATCCGCAGTCTGGTGCTGGTTGGCATACTGAGAAGTGGGCGACACCGTTTTCGGGTTTCCGCTGGGGTATTCCGGCTGCCTGTAATTATCAAGGACGTGCGATTTATATGGATGCAGATGTAATTGTTTTGTCTGATTTGGTCGCGCTGTGGGAACATCCTATCGAGGGAGGTGCTGTAGTGGCAGCTAAAGAAGTGTATGATCAGGCCAGGAGTAAAAATTTTGCTCGTTTTTGTACCTGTGTTTGGGATTGTGCCAAGGCTAAATCTGTATTACCAGATTTGACAACCTTATGTGTAGATCCTGAGTCCCATAGGAAATTAATGACTAAATTTAAGCAACATCCAGAATGGATACAAGCTTATAATGGTTCATGGAATTGTGTCGACGGCGAAGGTCTGCCAATTGAGCAAATTAAAATCTTGCATTATTCAGATATGGGGACACAGTTCAGCCATAAATATTCTATTCCGCGTTTAACTGCAGTAGGACAAAAACATTGGTTTGACAGTGATATTCTTCCTCACCCGCGTGAGGATCTTTCTGCATTATTTGATCAGTATTATCAGGAAGCACTTGATGCTGGCTATAAATTAGAAAATTATACTGTTCAATCTTTTGGCAATTTTCCTAAGGAGTCTCAAGTTGGTTACAAGGGAAACGATGTAACGCGACCAAAAAAATCTCTTCTTTCCCATATATGGGATTGTTTAGCTGGGAATAAGTAAGTTTAGGATTAACTTTGGCTGGTTGTTTGCTCATATATATACAACCAGTTTTTGCACGGTATTGATGGAACTTTGGCAAAGTATAGACAGAATATCTGTTTGTTCCGGAGGTGAGGTTGCTTGCTGATTACATTTCCAGTGGATCAACATCAATTAGCCAGCGTGTGTGTGGATAGATTTTTTCCAGATGCTGTAGCCAGCTATGCCATATGGTGATGCTATGGTGTAGGTCACGCCGGTTTTTACTTTCCAGAAATATCTGCGCCCGTTCGTAACCGGCCAGTCGTGCCATGAGCATGGGTACTGGCCCGAAAGCACTAACGCTGGTTGGTAGTGATTGTTGTCGCTCAATGCCCTGTAATGCCTGACGCAGTAGTTCCTGTGCTTGGCGCATGGTTTTGGCATCGGCACGGATGGCTGCCATATGGCTAAATGGCGGCATGCACAGATCCTGTCTTTCTGCCAGTTCGGCTGTAGCAAAGGTTACATAATTTTGGGTGGCCAGAGCTTGGTAAACTTTATGTTCAGGTTGTCGTGTTTGTACCCATACTTCACCTTTGTAGTTCGCGCGACCGGCACGGCCACTCACTTGCATTAGTTCGGCAAATAAACGTTCTGGTGCACGGAAGTCGGCACTATAGAGGCTGTTGTCAGCATTTAAAACCACCACCAGATTCAGATGGGGAAAGTCATGGCCTTTGGCCAGCATCTGGGTGCCAACCAGTATATCAATCTGCTGTTGCATGATTTTGCTATAGATTGCTGCCCAGTCGTGCCGGTGTGCGGTACTGTCTCGGTCTACACGTAAGATGCGTGCATCGGGTAATAGGTGTTGCAAATCTTCTTCAATTCGTTGTGTTCCTTGACCAACGGCAGTTAAATCCTGATTACCACATTCAGGACAGCTGTGTGGAATACGTTGGTGGAAATCACAATGATGACAGCGTAACTGGCCGGCATGCTGATGTAAAACCATTTTGGCTGAACAGTTTGGGCAACCAAAGATATGACCGCAGGCTGCACAAAATAAGGCTGGAGCAAAGCCACGCCGGTTTAGATATATCATGCTTAAGCCGCCGTTGGCAAAGTTGGTCTGTAGCTTTTGCTTGATGATATCGCTAAGGCCGTTATCTAATGGCAGTCGGCGAATATCCAGTAAATGAATCTGCGGTAGTTGAGCGCAGGCATGGGCGCGTTCACTCAGTTGGAGTAGTTGGTAAGCTCCCTGCTGGGCTTTGTACCAGCTTTCCAATGATGGGGTAGCACTGCCCAGTACAATTGGACAATTTGTCTGTTGGGCACGCCATACCGCCAGATCACGTGCCTGATAACGCAGCTCACTTTCTTGCTTGAATGAGTAATCATGCTCTTCGTCGACGACAATTAATCCTAGATTGTGCATGGGCGTAAATACGGCCAGTCGTGTGCCAATTACTAGCGCAGCCTGCCCCAGTGCAGCCTGAAGATAATTGCTGGTGCGCTGACCGGCAGCAGTCTGGCTATGTAATATGACAGTGGCGGTTGATGGAAATCGCTGGCGTACACGTTGCATCAATTGTGGTGTAAGGTTGATTTCTGGTAATAGGAACAGAACCTGCCTGCCTTGTTGTAATACTTTGGCCATGATGTCGAAATAGACTTCGGTTTTGCCACTGCCGGTAATACCGTATAGCAAAAATGGGGCAAATTGGCCAAATTTGGCTTGTATCAATGTGCTGGCGTGCTGTTGTTGCTGATTAAGCTGATATGGGCTGGCTGGAATGCTACCGCAGACTGGAACAGGCTTGGCCTGTACCCAGCCCTGTTGCAGCCACTGGTTGAGGTAGTTCGTGGCCTGATTATGCTTGGCTTTAAGCTGTTGCAGTGTAGCTGGTGCGGATTGCAGACATTGCCACAAAGCATGTTGTTTGTGAAAGCGTGCCAGTGGTGCTGGCTGGATACGGCCTCTGTCGCTGAGTGTATACATCATCTCCTGATGCGGTAATGGTACGGCCTCGGGCTGGCGCAGGCCTTTGGGCAAGGCTGCCATGACTGCTTGTCCAAGCGGGTAGTGATAATAGCGGGCAGTAAAGCTGAGTAAGGCACGCCAGTCTGCGGGTAATTGCCAGTCTTCGGAGAGTATGGTTTCAATTGGCAGTATTTTATTAATATCAATTTTGGGCTGTACATTGCTTTCCCATACAATTGCTGCCACCAGACGTTTGCGAAAACGCACGGCCACACGTGTACCTGCCGGCAGGGCTGTGGGGTGCGCATAGGTAAGCAGTGAGTACAGGGGCACGTTTAGTGCCAGTTGATGATAAATCAATGGAAACAGAAATAAAAAATACTGTGAATTGTTTATTGTAACTCAAAGTAGCTAGCTTTTATCAATGCGCTGTTTATGCGATAATTTATATTAGTTTATTATGGGGTTACTGTGTGATGTGGATGCTTGTGGCTGGTTTTACATATTGTTTGGAGCAGGTGTTACTTGAAAGCAGTTAATTACCGTATGTATACCCGTTTATGAACGGGTTTTTTTGTGCCTATTGATAAATGCTGAAGGTTAAATTATGGATAATCCGCTGTATCGCCAACATTTCATTTCTGTTAATGATTTATCTACTGCGCAGCTGGAATTTTTGCTGGTGCTTGCTTTGCAGTTAAAACAGCAACCACAGGCTGATTTATTGCATGGACGTTTGATTGGTTCGTGTTTTTTTGAGCCATCTACCCGCACCCGCTTATCATTTGAAACGGCTATTCAACGGTTAGGTGGTAAGGTTATCGGCTTTGCCGATGGAGCCAATACCAGTACTAAAAAAGGGGAAACGCTGGCAGATACTGCACGGATTATCAGTAATTATGCAGATGCAATTGTGATGCGTCATCCGAAAGATGGTGCAGCGCGTGTGGTAAGTGAATTTGCTCATGTACCGGTGATTAATGCTGGTGATGGAACCAATCAGCATCCGTCGCAAACATTGCTTGATTTGGTCACGATATATGAAACTCAGGGGCGTTTGCAAAATTTAAAAATTGCTTTGGTGGGCGATTTAAAATATGGCCGTACGGTTCATTCACTGGCGCAGGCACTTAGCCGTTGGGGTTGTGAGTTTATATTTGTTGCTCCGCCAACGCTGGCGATGCCGGTCTATATTTGTGAACAGCTGGATATTAACGGTGTAGCCTATCGGACTTCCGACAGTCTGGAAGAGGCACTGGCATGGGCTGATATTCTGTATATGACTCGTATCCAGCGTGAGCGTTTTGATGAACAGGAATTTGCCAGAATCAGTGGTCACTTTAGCCTGTGTGCTGCTATGCTGAAACAGGCCAAACCAAATATGCGTATTCTGCATCCTTTACCGCGTGTGGATGAGATTCATGCGGATGTTGATAATAGTATTCATGCCTATTACTTTCAGCAGGCGAATAATGGGATGTATGCGCGTCAGGCTATTCTGGCAGCTATTCTGAATGAACATATTGATGCAATCAGTGTAAAAGGATAAACAGATGATGAATCAGACCAAGCTGAGTGTTGAGGCAATAAAAGACGGCACAGTAATTGATCACATTCCGGTAGGGCAGGGATTGACCATTTTGCGCCAGTTCAGGTTGCTGCATTCTGGTAATGCGGTTACTGTGGGGTTTAATTTGAGCAGCCATTCTAGTGGCAGCAAGGATATTATTAAAATATCTGGCCAATTTCTCGATGATGCTGCTGCCAACCGCTTAGCTCTGTTTGCACCACAGGCCACTGTTAATGATATCGAAAATTTTTGTGTGGTACGCAAACGCACACTTTCTTTGCCAGAAAGTATTACTGAAGTGTTTCGTTGTCCGAACAGTAATTGTGCCAGTCATGATGAACCGGTACAGAGTCATTTTTCGGTGCGGGTTAGTCATGGCGAAACACGTTTGCGTTGTCATTATTGCGAAAAAACGTTTGCACGGGAATTGGTAGTTGAAGCTTAGTTGTTACTCTGCTCGACTGTTGATTTATAATCCGAATGCTTCAGCATGAAAGCTGATATGGCTTTCGATAAACGTGCTAACAAAATAGTAACTGTGATCGTAATTTTTGCGCAGGTGATAACGGATATTAACGCCTTTGAATCTGGCTGCCTGAACGAAGTCTTGTGGGTGTAATTGCGCTGGGTAGTATTCGTCCACACTGCCCTGATCAATAAGAATGGGGAATGGTGGCGGATTTTGGCTGATCAGCTCAGTGCTGTCATATATAGCCCAGTCTGCCTGATTCTTTCCCAGATAGGCGGTAAATGCTTCTTGACCCCATGTTCCGGCAATCGGATGAGCAATAGGAGCAAATGCCGATACCGCGAGATAACGCTGTGGGTTTTTCAGGGCAATCATCAATGCACCATGTCCACCCATGCTGTGCCCACACAGACTACGCTGCTCATTGACCGGAAAATGCTTTTCGATGAGTTCGGGCAGTTCTGTCACTACATAATCGTACATCTGATAGTGCTGAACCCATGGTTGTTGAGTGGCATTAACGTAAAATCCGGCACCTTGTCCCAAACTGTAGATATCAGCATTGGCAACATTTGTGCCTCGCGGGCTGGTATCCGGCATGACCAGTACTATGCCCCATTCAGCAGCAAAACGCTGTGCACCACTCTTAATGGAAAAATTTTCATCGGTACAGGTAAGCCCGCCTAAACAGTACACTACAGGTAGTCGGTAGCCCTGTAAGGCACGTGATGGCAGGTACACGGAAAAAGTCATGTCGCACTGGTTATAGCGACTGTAATGCCGATAGCGTCGTTGTTCGCCGTTAAATAGTTGGTGGGTAGCCAGCAGGGTGATTTCAGGCATTTCAGTTTATCTGCGTTGGTTTAATGTAAATAGATTATGTGCACACTTTTGTTTAGTAGTAAATAACGGTACGTATGGATTCACCGGTATGCATCAGCTCAAAAGCCTGATTGATAGCTGATAGTGGTAAGGTATGGGTGATAAATGGTGATAACTCAATTTTGCCCTGCATCGCTTCTTCTACCATACCCGGTAGTTGCGAACGGCCTTTAACTCCACCAAATGCAGAACCTTTCCATACACGGCCGGTAACCAGCTGAAAAGGCCGTGTGCTTATTTCCTGACCGGCGCCTGCTACGCCAATAATAATACTTTGTCCCCAGCCACGGTGTGCGCATTCCAATGCTGCACGCATTACGTCCACATTGCCGATACATTCAAAGCTATGGTCTACGCCCCATTCAGTCAGGCGGATAATGACCTGCTGTATTGGTTCCTGATAATCATGCGGATTGATACATTCGGTGGCACCAAAATGTTTGGCTAGTGCGAATTTGGCCGGATTAGTATCAATTGCAATAATCCGTCCGGCATTAGCCTGTCGCGCACCCTGTACCACGGCCAGCCCGATGCCACCTAGTCCGAATACGGCAACCGTATCGCCAGCCTGTACCTTCGCTGTATTGTGTACTGCACCAATACCGGTAGTTACCCCACAGCCAAGCAGGCACACCTGCTCATGTCTGGCCTCAGGATTGATTTTGGCTAGCGATACTTCCGCCACTACGGTATATTCGCTGAAAGTAGAGCAGCCCATGTAGTGATAAATCGGCTGTCCCTGATAGGAAAAGCGCGTAGTACCATCCGGCATCAGTCCTTTGCCCTGCGTGGCTCGTACTGCGGTACAGAGGTTGGTTTTTCCTGAAAGGCAGAATAAGCATTTGCCACACTCAGCGGTGTACAGGGGAATAACATGATCTCCCGGTTTGACCGAGGTTACGCCCTCACCAACTTCCACGACAATCCCTGCACCTTCATGACCAAGAATGGCAGGAAATACGCCTTCTGGATCAGCACCCGAGAGCGTGAATGCATCAGTATGGCATACACCGGTATGAGTGATTTTAACCAGTACTTCACCTGCCTTGGGTGGTGCGACATCTACTTCAACAATTTTCAATGCTTCACCTGGGGCGAAAGCAACTGCGGCACGAGATTTCATGATTTATCCTGTTGGCAAATAGTTGGTTTGAGTGAAATGATAGCAGGTAGACGGTTATCATACTTGCTGTAACAGTCTCACATTTATAATTAATCTTCGGCTGCATGTGAGTGTTAAAGGCTTAAGTTGCTGGAATGGTTATTTTATCAATAATAGGTATTGATTAAAAAATCAGTCGGGGGTTAGAGTAATATCTGGATTTGTATAGTTTGGGTTTTTGTCAGTATTGTGATATATGGTCATTCTTTGTTTAGAATAAAGCAAAATCAATGTTTTTCATTGACTTGAATGTCGCTGACTTTGCGGTGATGATTAAGTAAAATTCGTCCACACTGGCTGGCATATTGGTGGTAATGGCGGGCAGCAGCCAATCAAACCACCGCCAAAATCACCATCGCGGTGAAAATCACTGCCGCAACTGGCTAGAAATCCGAATTGTTGTGCCAGTAAGGCATAGTTCAGACGGTCGTTCTGGCTGGAACGTCCACTGTGTACCTCTATAGCTGTACCACCACAGGCCTTAAAATCACTAAACAGATTGCGACGGGCAGTAGCCGACAGATCATAGCGCATTGGGTGTGCGATTACAGCAATACCACCAGCGTGCCGGATAGCAGCGACAACCTCAGTCAGTTCCGCCCACTGATGTTTGACGCTACAAGATTTACCATCGCCCAGATATTTGCGGAAAGCATCCGCTTTTTTGTTTACATGGCCAGTATTGACTAGAAAATCAGCAATATGGGTTCGTGTCACCATATCTATATTGGTAGCCAGTGCCAGTGTACCTTCATAAGCACCACTAATACCCTTTTTGGCCAGCTTCTCGGCAATGCTCTGTAAACGTTGCAGGCGGCCACTGCGCAGACGCTGGAGCAGGGTTTGCAATCTTTCGTCTTCCAGTGCGATATTCAGGCCAACTATATGAATGGTGCGCCCACGCCAGCTTACTGATACTTCCACGCCATTAATTAAAGTTATTCCTGCTTGCGTTGCCTGTAAACGTGCAGCAGCCACACCACCGGTGTGGTCGTGGTCTGTCAGTGCTAGGAGTGTACAGCCATTGGCTTGCGCTCGCTGTACAATTTCTGCTGGTGTCAGGGCGCCATCGGAAACAGTAGAATGGCAATGTAAGTCGATACTCATGGGTTATTTCCAGCTGTATAAGATGATGTGGCCGGTTGCGTCTGCTGTGCTTGATAGGCGGCTTTTTCGCGGTAATAAACCTGCCAGACACAGGCATCGCCACAATCGTTGTTGCAGCACTCTCCGTCTTCCGGTGGCACGGGCGCAGTTAATAATTCTGGTGTATTCATGCCTGACTATTAATAATGCAGATTTCATTGTCCGCTAACTGGATACAGTCACCAACAACAATTTTTGCTGTTTTGCGTGTTTCCGGCTGGTGATTGCGCAGTACTTTGCCTTCTGTAATCAGTTGTTTGGCACGTCCGCCGCTTTCTGCCAGTCCGGCCAGTTTAAGTAAATCACATAATGCAATATGAGGATGTCCGGCTAAATCGAATTGCTGTTTCATCTATTGTGCCTTTAAATAAATGGCTATTGTAGCGATTATCTGCTTCAAGCAGAATATTGTATGCTGGAGTGGCTACGCTAGGCGCATAAAATATGTTATGGTTAAAGCAGAATTTACCGGAGAATTGTTGTGGATACCCTTGACTGGTTACGTCAACTCATTGCTTTTGATACTACTAGCCGTCAGAGTAATTTGGCCTTGATTAATCATGTAGCCAGTTATCTAGAAAGCAGGAAACTGTCGCCATGGCTGGCACATAATGTAAGCGGCGACAAAGCTAATTTGTTTGTAACCATTGCTGCATCTGACGGTAGTACCTCAGGCGGGCTGGTGTTTTCTGGTCATACTGATGTAGTGCCGGTAGACGGCCAAGACTGGCTTTCTGATCCGTTTGTGGCTGATGTGCGTGATGGTTGTGTTTATGGCCGCGGTAGCAGTGACATGAAAGGTTTTATTGCCAGTGTGCTCGCCGCGGTTCCGGCCATGCAGGCAGCCAGATTGAAAAGGCCATTACATATCGCCTTGTCTTTTGATGAAGAAATTGGCTGTCTCGGTGCGCCGATTATGTTGGCGGAGCTGGAGAGGCGGGGTTTGCAGCCACAATCTTGTATTGTGGGTGAACCCACATCTATGCAGATGGTGGTGGCTCACAAAGGTATCCATACGTTCTGTTGTGAAGTACACGGTAAGAATGCCCATTCTTCGCTTACACCTAATGGCGTGAATGCAATTGAGTATGCTGCTCGCCTGATTGTATTTATCAACCAGTTGGCGCAACAGTTACAGCAGCGAGCTGATTTAGATCATGCTTTTGATGTACCGTTTGCTACAGTATCTACTGGCCTGATTCGGGGTGGTACGGCCATCAATATTGTGCCTGACTACTGTGCTTTTGAATTTGATTACCGCAATCTGCCGCATATGACAGTTGAAGAACTGATTAAACCAGTTGAGCACTATATAACAACTGAGCTCTTGCCAGCCATGCGGGCAGTTGCACCAGAGGCAACAATTAAACTAACGCATAATGTACAGGTACCGGCCTTGAATGATGTGGATAATCAGCAGTTATATGCTTTAATTAACCAACTGGTGGATACGGATCAGCGCGCTAAAGTTGCCTATGTTACCGAAGGTGGACAGTTTCAGAATAGTGGTATCAGTACGGTAGTGTGTGGTCCCGGCAGTATTACAGTGGCACACAAAGCCAATGAATATATTGAACTGGAGCAGCTGAATCGTTGTGACCATTTCTTGCACAGGCTGATTCAGGCGCAAAGTCTGTAACATTTGTATTAAAGCGATACTTTTGATTTGTGCTACATAATAGCATGTTGTTGTTAAAAATATTTTATTAGGTGTATGCTGGCTGTCAATATAATTGAAAACATTAACACTGCGCTACTAAATATACTTGGTGGTTTGATTACTGGCTGATAATAACCGAATAACAGGAAAATCAGATGACAACGAAACGCATTTTGCCTACAGGGATATTGTTATTATCCTTGATGCTATCCAATATGGTTGTACAGGCTAATGAAGTAAATGTATATATGAATGCGATTACGATGAGCTATGCGCGCTTTAATGCGGCGCAAACAGTGGCTGATGCCAGCAAGGCTTTAGCCAGTATGCGTACTGCTGCTGTGGCGGCTCGGGCGCAAAAACCATACGGGCTGACAAACGCTGCGGCGAATAATCTTAAATTACGGCTGTATCAGTCTGAAATAGATAAGTTAATTGCTGAGATCGATAAAACCAGTAGGCTGGTTAATGCAGGAAAAATGGCGCAGGCCAAAATGGAAGGTAAAAAGATACTGCAATTACGCGATGAAGGGCATGCGGCGATGAAGCGCTGAAATAGCTATAGATTAGGTCTTTGATATATCAAAATGAAAATAATACAGATATAGAATGCAAAAAGCCTGGTTCCGCCCCTTAAAAGCTAAAGAACCAGGAAACATAGACAAACAAAGCGGTAGTGGATAATGACCAGAATTAGTGATGCTGTACTGACATTACCCAGAATTCTTTAGGTAAATTCCTTTTTGAAACATTTCTTCACCCCCTTTGCTACACTCAGAAAACTGTAGCGATTAATTCAAAAAATACTAAACTTAATAAATACAATGTTATAAAAACCAATTATGTCATTAACGATTAGGATATTCAATCAGTCATACTGCCAAGTTTAACCGTTAAATAATCAGTTTTTAAGCTAATTCAGTTTATATCTGATAAATGAGTATGTATCAGGTTTAAAAGAATTGTTTTCACGCAGATCAATGTAATAGGAATTCGATGAAGTCTGCGCATTGTTCATTAAAATCATCGAAGGAGGAAACAGGCGTAACATGTACGCTTCCAAATGGCGGCTTCCCGCCACAAAAGTAGTCATAAACACTGCCCTTCCTGATTATTCTAACCAAACCGCTATGCGCTTCCAGACGCATGGGGCGGCAGAAGAATGGCAAGGCTGGAAGACCGTTAATCAGAACCGGCAGGCGTAAAGCCTCCCTGCCATTGTCTACCATGGGAAAGGTATGCCAATGACTTGGTGAACAGAATACAAAACACCACAATATAAAAAATATTAGTGGTTTATCTGTCTGATAAAACAGCCTTCCAGAGCTGGCCGTACTATTTAATACAGCCTGATCATGATACTGGGGGATAATTATATTTGTCAAGAATGAGTTAAATTAATATTTAAATTAGTAATAAATGTAATTATAAAAACAAATATTAAAGTCATTGTAAGTTTAGGGTAAAACTTGTTTTGTCGATGAATTAAGTGGTAGTTATACGGAAATTGTACCATATTATTATATTAATGCAATTTAAATATGCCACATATTTGAAATTGAAATTTGTCTTTGAATTAGCAGAATAGTCGATTTATCAAGCGATTTGGCAGATGTATAGATACTATGGGTACGCCTCAAACTCTTTATTTTTAATGCTAAGCTAAATTTAGAATATCACTGTGTGACACTTTGTTATTTATAAGAATTTTAACGTTTAGCTTTTGCTTATTTGTAAATTTGTTGTTTGTACAAGCTTTTACGAGATTGATTAAAATAGCCACGGTATGACTAAATTACCGTGGCACAGTAATTATTATTCAGCCAGCGCGTAAATTTCATCCAGATTGCGCCATTTGCCTTCGGCATCCATGCCATAGCCAAATACATAGCGATTAGGGACATCCAGTCCAACAAAATCGGCTGCAATCGGTTTGTCTTTGCCGATCAGTTTGTTGGCAAAAACGGCTGTAGAACAGCTGGCTGCGCCCATTTCCAGTATTTCTTTTTTCACTGCGGCCAGAGTATGGCCTTCATCGAGAATATCATCCAGTACCAGAATATGGCGTCCTGCTACGGCGTTTTGCGGAGCACGCAGCCACTGATAGCTACCACCCTGAAGTTTGTCACCATAACGTGAAATATGGATGTAATCGAAATCCAGCGGAAAACGCAGCAATGGCAATAATTTGCCGGTAAAAACCACAGCCCCACCCATTACTGGTAATACCAACGGGTATTTGTCACTCAGTGCAGCGGTGATGTCCGCTGCCATCTGTTCCAGTCTGGTTTCACAGGTGCTACGGTCAAACAGCAAGTCTGCTTTATCCAGCATTGCCTGAGTTTCGGCGCGTTTGGCAGTTAAATCAATTGTGCTCATTGGCGTTTTCCATGTTTGTCTGCGTAAGGTAAAACTGTTTTGCCACTGTAGGCTGGCCAGCAATATGCACAGGATAGAAGCAGGTGGCGTTGGTTGCAGTTTAATTGAGTAAATTTGTGCTGCTATGGTGATGTTGGCCGCACTAAGGTTAATGAGATTTATTAGTTTTATACAGCTAAAAGATCAATTATCCTCAAATTTACTTGCAAGACGCGTATTTTATGCGATTTCTGGCGGTTGCGGGCAGTCTACGGATGAGAGATGTTGATAACAGTTTGGTTTGTTAATGTAATTTTTCTGGCTAAAATAAGAAAATGCACCGTTGTGATCGGATGGGTGTAGTCAGTCAATCGCAATGGTGCAGACGCTTGGGTTATGCAGGGCGCAAGTAATGAATTTTCTGGTTGCTGCTGCCACGCCAGACAAGTGAAGGGTCTTTTAGTTTTTCAACAAATTTTCCATCAATCAAGGTGTTAATTTGCTCAACAATCTGCATTTGTTCGGATGATAATTCAGTCAGTGTGTAGCCGGTCCATAACCAGATATCTTTACCGATGGTTTCCTGTCGTACTCGTTTAACCAGATGCAGGATGGTATTCAGATTGTGTGGATGTAATGGGTCGCCGCCGGTTAGCGACAGACCCTGACGCACAATACGGCTGTCGTTGAGGTCGCTGATGATGCGATCTTCCAGTTGTTGGTCGAACGGTTTGCCGGAATCTACACGCCATGTGGTGGCGTTATAGCAGCCGCGGCATTTATGTTCGCAGCCGGCTACAAACAGGGTGCAACGGGTACCAGGGCCGTTGACCACGTCAACTGGATAATACTGGTGGTAATTCATGCTTACAGCGCGCCACATTGTTGGTTGAGATGTTTGACCCGCCGTTTAACTTCTTCCTGTTTGCCAGCGTTAAATGGGCGTGAATCAGGGCTGCCCAGATAGCCGCAGACACGGCGGGTAACAGATACACGTGCTGGGTCGTGGTTGCCACATTTTGGACAGACAAAGCCTTTGCTGGTACAGGAAAATTCACCACTGAAGCCACAATCGTAGCATTCATCGATGGGCGTGTTGGTGCCGTAATAAGGTACATGGCGATAGCTGTAGTCCCACACGTCTTCTAGTGCCTTGAGGTTGTGTTGCAGATTGGGATACTCACCGTAGCAGATGAAGCCACCACTGGCTATTGTCGGATAAGGTGTCTCAAAGTCGATTTTGTCGTATGGGTTTACTTTTTTCTCTACGTCCAGATGAAAGCTGTTGGTGTAGTAGCCTTTGTCGGTTACGCCGCTAATCACACCGAATTCAGCGGTATCAAGACGGCAGAAGCGGTCGCACAGGTTTTCACTTGGGGTGCTGTACAGGCTGAAGCCATAGCCGGTTTCAGCTTTCCACTGGTCGGCAGTAGTGCGCAGTTTCTGCACGATGGCAATGGCTTTCTGGCGTAAGGTTTCGCTATCAAAGACGTGGCAGTCGCTACCATATAGGGCATTGATGGTTTCATGCAGACCAATATAGCCCAGTGAAATAGAGGCACGGCCATTTTTAAATATCTGCGCTACTGAATCATCGGCATTCAGGCGTACGCCACAGGCACCTTCCATATACAGAATCGGTGCAACTCGTGCTTTGACGTTTTCAAAACGAGCAATGCGCGTCATCAGTGCGGTACGGCATAGTTGCAGGCGCTCATCCAGTAGTTGCCAAAAGCGTGCTTCGTCATGTTTGGCTTCAATGGCAATACGCGGCAGGTTGAGGCTGATGACGCCCAGATTATTACGCCCTTCGTGAATTTGTTCACCATTTTCTTCATAGACGCCCAAAAAGCTGCGGCAGCCCATTGGGGTTTTGAAGGAACCGGTAACCGCTACTACCTGATCATAGTTGAGAATATCGGGATACATGCGTTTGGAAGCACACTCCAGAGCCAGCTGCTTAATGTCGTAGTTAATGTCTTCGGCCTTGTGGTTAATGCCGTCTTTAATGCTAAATACCAGTTTTGGAAAAACTGCAGTTTTGCCGTTTTTGCCCAAGCCGGCCAGACGATTGTGCAAAATAGCAGTTTGTATCAGCCGGCTTTCCCAGCTGGTGCCCAAACCAAAGCCAAAAGTGACAAAGGGTGTCTGACCATTGGCGGTATGCAGGGTGTTAACTTCGTATTCCAGTGATTGGAATGCATCGTAGCATTCTTTTTCAGTACGGTTGCGGGCATAAGCCTCAATATCGGCAATCTGCCATTCTGCTGCAACAGCAAGATGTTTGTTGTAGCTGGCACGAACAAAGGGTGCCAGTACTTCATCGATACGGTTGATGGTGCTGCCACCGTAAATATGGCTGGCTACCTGAGCAATAATTTGCGCAGTAACGGCAGTAGCGGTGGCAATTGATTTGGGTGGCTCGATTTCGGCATTGCCCATTTTGAAACCATTGGTCAGCATGCCGTTCAGGTCAATCAGCATGCAGTTGAACATCGGGAAAAAAGGTGCATAGTCCAAATCGTGGTAATGAATTTCGCCACGTTCATGTGCCAGTACCACGTCGCGTGGCAACAGATGTTGCTGTGCATAGTGTTTGGCTACGATACCGGCGAGTAAGTCGCGCTGGGTGGGAATAACCTTACTGTCTTTGTTGGCATTTTCATTAAGCAGGCTGAAATTGGTTTGTTCCACCAGTCCCTGAATTTCACGATTGAGACGGCCGCGCGACTCGCGTGCCACATCGCGGGAATGGCGGTACTCAATGTAGGCACGTGCCAATTCTTTATACTGGCCAGCCATTAACTGATCTTCTACAGCCTGCTGAATATCATGGATATCAACGCATTCGCGGCTGGCAATGATACTGGTAACGCGCGCAGCTACCTGTGCGCAGTAGGCATTATCATCAATGTGTACGGCACTGGCGGCTCGCTGTATGGCATCCTGAATTCGGGCTGCATTAAAGGGTACGCGACAGCCATCTCTTTTAATTACAATGGGTTTCATGCTGATTATCCTTCTGCTACTGCCTGCACTTACAGGTAGCAGTTACTGCTTTGCTATTACGTAATAACAATTTGCCTGATTCGGGTGTTTATATGTGATAAATACTACATTTAGTGTAATAGAACCATTATGGCCTTTTTTTTCTACTATATATGGGATTGGTGTAGTGAATAAAGCAGCATTTTTCGCTTTTATTTGACATAGCGCATCAAATAGAATTGACATGGCTATTTCATTTATAAAAATCAAATAATTATGCAAATTAAACCGGAGTGTAAAAAATGGTCATTTCTTGCTGGCAGGCATAGATATCGAATTCTATGGCAATGGTTCCCAGATTCATTAATTTAAAAAATGGGTAGAGGAGATTAATGATCACTAGTCTTTACAGGTGCTTATTCTAAAAAAAAGTAACAATGGCGATCATCCTTTCTTTATGGTTAATTTATGTGATATTCATTTGTTTGTTGTTATTACGGGTGTATTTAACCATATCTTTTGCGTAATAGATAAAGTGGTGCAGACTGTTATCATTAATTTCTTTAATATACACTACTGCTACCACTTCAAAACACTGATAGCCATAGAATGAACAATAATCTTGAGAGTTGCCTTGCTGAAATAAATGGCTATCAACATACTTATAACCAGCTTTACGCAATCCATCGTATCATCGCTGTAAGTATCCATCTAAAAAATTTAAGGTATCTTTTAACCATATTAAACTTTTTGTGCCTATGGATAGAAATCTTCATCCAATAATTCTTGACGATGTTAATGTTCAAATTCGGACATGCCTTTTTCCCTAGACTCTCAATGAGACTTATTTTGATTACCATTGGTTTTTAGCTGTCGGCGCTTTTCTTGAATAGTATTACTTATATTGGGTTCACTAAGTTCATGATACTTAGAACGGTGAAAATATAGGGAAGTAACAATCGTGCTAATAAATAGTGACATGATAATTGTTACTATCAAATGTCCACTGCGCAGGCAATCTGGATTGAAACTGATGCGCGTACTTGCAATCACTAATGCAAATACAGCGATCAGCAGCCAGTAACGATAGTTAATCTGCATAACAGGCTGATTTGATTGAGGCATACACCAAATAAACGCAGCAATGCACAGCAGGCCAGTGACAGAGCTGCCATGCTGTAACAGTTTGTAGACAGGAAGTGGTTGCAAAAATGGCAGTGTGATTTCCTGCTGTAGCCACAGGCTGTGGCTGACAAACCAGCCAGATGGATGGGTGAATGCATCCCAGAATATATGCGATAGGCTGCCAAGAAACAGTGAAAAGACAACAATCAAGTAATGTCGGCAGAAATAGAGTGTCCAGTTAAAAGTCAGATAAACATTAAAGCGGCGCTGTAAACCGGCCGGCAAATGTCGGATTAACGGATTGCGGATAATGAGATGAAAAATAAAAGCCACAGCCAGTCCGGTAAGAATATTGAGTAAACAAATACCGGAACAGGCATGTCCATATACGCCGAACATTCTCATGCGGATATAGTATTCAAAATCTGGTGACATGCTGCCAACAATCAGCCCAGTCATGGAAAACCATTTGCTGTAACGATACAAAGGTAGAATGATGGCCGGATGAGAGAAGGTAAAAGGCATAAGAAAGACACTTTGAAAATAAGTTAATCTGTTAGCAGTTTGAATAACATGTGCTGGCTGTTATTGCGCCCATTCGCGACACAAAGTCAGAATATCTGTGCCGAAATTTCTGATTTTACTTTCACCCAATCCATAAATATGATTTAAATCAGCCAGCGTGGTCGGAGGATGCTGCACCAAATCCTGCAAAGTACGGTCGGCAAAAATAGTATAGGCGGGTACATTGTTTTGACTGGCACGCTCTTTGCGCCAGCGGCGCAGGGTTTGCCACAGACGTTCTTCGCGTTCGGTGCGTAGCCAGATATCATTACTGCGGCTGTTATTGGTTTTATCATATTTCAGAGGACGTAACCAAACCTGTTGCTGATTCTTTAATACCGCGCGTGCTTGCTCAGTTAGTTGCAAGGCCTGATTGGCCATATCAACATTCAGGTAGCCGGCAGCAACACATTGCCGTACCACGGTGCGCCATTCTTTTACACTCAGTTCACGACCGATGCCAAAGGTGGATAATTGCTGATGACCATAACGCAGTACCCATTCCGATTCACGGCCGCGTAAAACATCGATCACATAGCCAGTAGCAAAACGTTGCCCCACACGATACACGCAGGAAAGTAGTTTTTGCGCCAGCACAGTACCATCAAACCGACTGGGTGGGTCAATGCAGTTGTCGCAATGGCCACAAGGCTGGCTGTCCTCTCCGAAATAGCGTAGCAGCAACTGACGGCGGCAGTCCGCAGTTTCGCAGAATGCCAGCATGGCATCTAACTTTTGTAAATCAATGCGTTTTTGTATTTCATCCCGTTCGGCTAGCTGGATCCGTTCGCGCAGTAATACCCAGTCGTTCAGTCCATAACATAGCCAGCTGGTGGCTGGCAGACCATCACGGCCGGCACGACCCGATTCCTGATAAAAATGTTCAATACTTGCCGGCATATCCAGATGGGCAACAAAACGCACATCTGGCTTGTCTATGCCCATGCCAAATGCCACTGTAGCCACTATGATAATGCCATCTTCCTGTGTAAAACGACGCTGGTTCTGGCTCCGGGTATCCCAATTCAGTCCGGCATGGTAAGGCAGAGCAGTCAGACCATTTTCGCTCAGAAAAGCAGCTATATCTTCCACACGTTTGCGCGACAAGCAGTAAACAATACCGTTTTCACCAGACATCCGGCTGCGGATAAATTGTAGCAATTGTTTTTTACCGTTATTTTTTTCAACAACCTGATAATCTATATTCGGGCGGTTAAAGCTGGAAATAAATACCTGTGCATCTGCTAAATCCAAATAGTGCTGAATATCGGCACGAGTAGCATTATCGGCAGTGGCCGTTAATGCAATTCTCGGTATGTTTGGAAATTCATCTGCCAGCATAGATAATTGTTGATACTCTGGACGAAAATCATGCCCCCACTGACTGACACAATGCGCTTCATCAATTGCAAACAAGCTAATACGGGTATTATGTAAAAACTGTAAAAAACGCGGCATAACCAGCCGTTCCGGAGCCACGTACAATAGCTGCAAATGCTCGGCAGCGATTTCATCCGAGATGCGCTGTACTTCCTCGCCACTGCTACCACCATGCACACAGGCTGCGGCAATGCCATTGATATTTAAAGCTGTAACCTGATCCTGCATCAGCGCAATCAGAGGTGATACCACGATAGCAACACCGTCTCGCATTAATGCTGGAATTTGATAACATAAAGACTTGCCCGCGCCGGTAGGCATCAATACCAGTGCATTATTACCACTGGCTACCGTATCAATAATTTCTGCCTGTTGTCCGCGAAATTCTGGGTAGCCGAAAACATCGTGTAAAATTTGCTCAGCATGGTTCACAATGCACCTGTTACCTCTAACTCTGGAGCAGGTATTGTACTGCAACTTACATTTATTTCCGACCACCTTAATTTGTTGGTGACTAAGGCTATGGAGAATAAAATAACAGGAAAAAAGGCGTAGTTATTTCTCCGAAAATTAAAATAACAAAGTATTAAATAGAATAGGGTTGATGATATTATGGTGTAATTCAAACGGTTTATCACTTTGGTTGAAAATTTTATGAGACACCATACTACACCGATGGATTTTTTTAAAGAATGGCGGTGCAATTCAAGGGCTTATGCTCGTGTTTCGTTATTTTTTGCCTGCATTTTGGGGCTAATAGCATTATTTAGCATTAAATCAGTTGTTATATCTGCTGTATCTGGTATATCTGCTGTTTTTTTGTATTCAAAATTTTTGAGTATAAAACGTCGTATAAAGCAGGTTAGTTTTACTCCTAGTGCTATTTATGTTGAGAAACAGAAAATAGATATTTGCTATTTAAAGTCTATCACTTTCACTAGGTCTATTAATAGGCGGCACAATTTTTTTTTAGCTTATGAATTTAATATGAAATTCTTTGCTAATCCTGAATTAAATGAAGAAATAAATTTCTATATGGAATTTGGTAGCATCTTTTTTTCAAATGCGCATACAGAACGAAATGGTCGTTATGACTATGAAAATCGGTTTATTAATGTGCTGCTGAATTTTGCAAAAAAAAGAAGGGTTAAATTAAAAATGGAAATCTCTTCAGAAATGGATGACGCCTCATAAGTCATGGCGAATTTTATGCAGATGATTCGGGCTATTAATTAAAGACTACTGCTTAATATAAAAGAGAGATTCAGTAAATGTCCACTGTCAGCATTGACCTTGATCATAGAAATTAACAAACATTGAAAAATGCAAAAGTCTTAAGCTGAAGAGGCTAGAATGCTGAATTTCATTAATTTCCAAATAAGATATGCTTAATTAAGAGATATATACAAGTGACTTGAAAGTCACAATTGTCTTCTATTATTAATTAACCAAGGCTAATTAATAATAAGCATTAGATTAATTTAAATGTTTAGTAATATTTGCTATGCTCTGTATCTAACGATTTTAAGGAATAATCATGAAAATCATTTATTTTCGTCATTATGTAACCTGCTTGGCTATTGGTTTCATGCTTTCTGCATGTAATACCACCTCCAATCTTCGAACTGATACCAAGGGAGGTTGGATCAATTTAGGTGTCTCGGCCAGTGGTAATGTCCAGTATGCACTGGATAGTAGCAGCATCAGGCATCAGAATGATTTAGTTACTTTTCGAGACAGAAAAACCATAATCAACCCTAAACAGCAGTATTATAACAATACGCCAGCCTACAAGACAGCAATAAGCACTACCCAGATTGATTGCAAGCGCAAGCAATTCCGGATACTGGACGTTGAATTGCTTGATGCAAAAAATGAGCTGATTCGTCAGGATCATTTCAGTGATTCTGAATTACGACCAATGGGGATTACCAATGGTTCTGCTGCGCAACAGCAATATAAATATGTATGTAGCCATTAAATTAAGACAAGAGGATGAATACCATGAAATCGAAATATAGTCTATGCTTGTTATTGTGCTTGGCAACAAGTGTTTGGGCAGAATCTGCAGCTGAAATTGAATTGCTCAGTGCCCAGAAGGCTTATCAGGCGGCTTTGTCCAGTCAAAGAGCAAGCCAAAACAAAGCACAGCAACTACAAAGTCAGCTTGAATCGGCGCAATTGCAGTTAAAAAATGCACAAGACAATGTCACCCGCTTGCAAAGCGATTTTAATCAAATTGATGTACAACGCCAACAGGCAGATGCAGAGTTACAGGCTGCTGGCACACGTCTGGATGCAGCATGGCAAGCGGTGCATAACCATTGAATGTATGCTTGAATCTGACTGATCTGCCATTTATTGTATTCTAAATGAATAAACTCCAATCTGACAAGAGACATTGATTCGCGTAAAATAACCGTATTTTGCTCAAGCGTTGTTTTGCCTAAAAACAATGCAATGGAATCAGCTACTGTCAAAATGAATTATCCGATTGAATACGATGTAATTGTAGTAGGCGGTGGTCATGCCGGTACAGAGGCAGCACTGGCTGCTGCACGCATGGGTGCAAATACATTATTGCTCACTCATAATATCGAAACGCTGGGACAAATGTCATGCAATCCGTCTATTGGTGGCATTGGCAAAGGTCATCTAGTGCGCGAACTAGATGCGCTGGGAGGGGCAATGGCATTGGCAGCCGATCACAGTGGTATTCAATTTCGGCGTCTGAATGCGTCTAAAGGACCAGCAGTGCGCGCAACACGGGCGCAGGCTGATCGCCTTTTGTATAAAGCCGCCATCCGTTCCATGCTGGAAAAACAGCCGAATCTACAACTATTCCAGCAGCAGGTTGAAGATATTATTGTAGAACATGGTCGTGCCGTTGGCGTGATAACATCAATGGGTGTTTCATTCCGTAGTCGAGCAGTAGTACTGACCGCCGGTACCTTTCTGTCTGGTAAAATTCATATTGGTCTGGAAAACTATGCCGGTGGCCGTGCCGGCGATCCAGCTGCCCTGCGCCTGTCTGCTTGCCTCAAAGAATTGAACTTACCACAGGGGCGCCTGAAAACCGGAACACCACCGCGGATTGATGGACGCAGCATTGATTTTACCCAGCTAAAAGAACAGCCGGGCGATAGTCCTGCCCCAGTATTTTCTGTGCGTGGCAGTCGTGCTATGCATCCGCAGCAGATTTCCTGCTGGATTACCCATACCAATAATCATACTCACGACATAATTCGCAGCGGGTTTGACCGCAGCCCGATGTTTACCGGCAAGATTGAAGGGGTTGGACCACGCTACTGTCCATCTATCGAAGACAAAATCAACCGTTTTGCTGATAAAGACAGTCACCAGATATTTCTGGAACCGGAAGGGCTGACAACCCACGAATATTATCCTAATGGTATTTCCACCAGCCTGCCATTTGATATCCAGCTCCAACTGGTACATTCCATGCCTGGTCTACAAAATGCACATATCCTGCGCCCTGGATACGCTATTGAGTATGACTACTTCGACCCGCGCAACCTCAAGGCCAGTCTGGAAACCAAAAGTATAGCCGGCCTATTTTTTGCAGGGCAAATTAATGGTACTACCGGTTACGAAGAGGCTGCTGCCCAAGGATTATTGGCCGGAGCCAATGCCGTACTTTATACCCGCGAAGCCGAGCCACTGGTGTTACAGCGTGATCAGGCTTATTTAGGCGTACTGGTCGATGACTTGATTACCAAAGGTGTAACCGAACCGTATCGCATGTTTACCAGTCGTGCTGAATACCGCCTGCAACTGCGTGAAGATAATGCCGATATGCGGCTGACCGGGCTGGGACGGGCAGTAGGGCTGGTGAGTGATGAGCAGTGGCAAATGTTCCAGCAGAAACAGGAAGCAGTAGAGCGCGAACTGCAACGCCTAAGTCATACTTGGTATACCCCACTAAATCTGCCTATGAGTGAGCAACAGCGCGTACTGGGACAACCATTAAGCAAGGAATCCAGTCTGCTGGACATGCTACGCCGGCCAAACATCAGCTACGCCAGCTTAATGACTTTACCAAATGCACAGCAGGAAATACTCAATATTGATGCAGCAGAACAGGTAGAAATTCAGGCAAAATATCAAGGCTATATTGCGCGGCAAAACGAAGAAATCAGCCACCGTCAGAATCTGGAAAAACTGAAATTGCCAGCTAGCATTGATTACACCCTAGTGAAAGGCCTTTCTGCTGAAGTACAACAAAAACTGAATCAGTTCCGACCCGAAACGGTAGGACAGGCCTCACGTATATCCGGCATCACCCCAGCTGCGGTAGCATTATTGATGGTACATCTGAAACGGGGTTTTGAGGGAGCAAAAACAGCATGAGTGACATGAAAACTATGCTGCAACACGGTTTGCAGCAAATGAATATCGACCTAACAGTACCACAGCAATTACAACTGCTGGCCTTTGTAGAATTATTAAAGAAATGGAATAGCACCTATAACCTGACTGCCCTGCGTAACGATCAGGATGTCATCAGCCATCATATTCTGGATAGCCTGACCTTATTGCCTTATATAGAACATGCACGTGGTCTGATTGACGTAGGCAGTGGTGGTGGCATGCCCGGTATACCCGTAGCCATAGCGCGCCCAGATTTGCCCGTAGCCTTGCTGGATGCCAACAGCAAAAAAACCTCATTTTTGCAGCAGGCGGTTATCGAGCTGGGATTAAGCAACGTACAGGTGATTACCGCGCGGGTAGAAGCCATGGTGGGTGAACAGTTTGATGTCATTACCAGTCGTGCTTTTGCCGAATTAAACGACTTTGTCACCATCACCAAACAACTAATGGCAAAAGGTGGTTACTGGGCAGCCATGAAAGGCGTATATCCATATGAAGAAATTGAGCGTCTACCCGAAAATGTAGAATTGGTTCAGGTAGACAAACTCAGCGTTCCTCATCTAGATGCAGAACGCCATATGGTGCTGGTGCGCAAGAAGGACCATGTATGAGTGCACATATTATAGCCGTAGCCAATCAGAAAGGTGGAGTAGGTAAAACTACCACTGTCGTTAATCTAGCCGCTTCACTGGTAGAAAAAAAATTCAGCGTCCTGATTGTTGACCTTGATCCTCAAGGTAATGCCACTACCGGCAGTGGCATTAACAAAGGCAATGTAACCAGCGGTGTTTATGCCGTATTGCTGGGGAATGAAGAAATTCGTAACGCTATTATGACAGCCCAGCATGGTGGTTTTCATGTTTTGCCTGCCAATCGTGCCTTGGCTGGTGCAGAAGTAGAGCTGGTGCAGGAACTGGCTCGTGAAATGCGCCTGAAAAATGCCCTTGCACAGATAAATGATCAGTATGACTATATTATTATCGACTGCCCGCCAACATTAACCTTACTTACCATCAATGGTTTAGTAGCGGCGAGACACATCATCGTACCTATGTTATGTGAATATTATGCACTGGAAGGTATTTCCGACCTGATTGCAACTGTGCGCAAAATTCGTCAGGCAATCAACCCACAACTGGATATACTTGGCATTGTTCGTACACTATATGACCCGCGTAGTCTGCTGGCCAAACAAGTGGATGAGCAGCTAAGCACCCACTTTCCAGATAAATTGTTCACTACACCTATTCCGCGTAATATCCGTCTGGCCGAAGCACCCAGTCATGGTATGCCGGCATTGCAATACGACCCACGCGCAACTGGTACCAAAGCTTATCTGGCACTTGCTGACGAGATTTTGGCACGTACAGCAGGTAAATATAAAATCCCTTAGCAACCTAACAACGGCATCAACAAAATAGATAGAATCAACCAACAAATTAAAGAGTAATATATGGTAAAAGCAAAAGGTTTGGGCGCAGGATTAGATGCCTTACTTGGTTCAGGCAGTGACATCACTGGTGGTGATCGTTTAACCAGAGTGGCCATTACCGATATTATTCCCGGGCGTTACCAGCCACGAACACAGATTGATGACGAATCATTGCAGGAACTGGCCGAATCAATACGTGCACAAGGTATTATTCAGCCAGTGATTGTACGTGAAATGGGCTTGCAACAATACGAACTTATTGCCGGTGAGCGACGCTGGCGCGCAGCGCAACTGGCAGAACTGCAAGAAATCCCTGTCGTCGTTAAAAGCATTTCTGATGAAGCTGCGCTGGCAATGGGACTGATTGAAAATATTCAGCGTCAAAACCTCAATCCAATTGAAGAGGCGCAAGGTCTAAAACGTCTGGTAGATGAATTTGGCCTCACCCATGATACAATCGCCAAAGCAGTTGGACGCAGTCGTAGCAGTATTTCCAACACCCTGCGTTTACTTAATCTGCCTCAGCCAGTTCAGGATCTGATGTATAGCCGGCAACTGGAAATGGGGCATGCTCGCGCCTTATTAACCTTGCCGGTTATCCAGCAGATTGACTTGGCGCAAAAAGCAGCACAAAATGGCTGGTCAGTTAGGGAAGTAGAGCGCCGTAGTCAGCAGGCGCAGACCAAACCAGAAACTACTGCTACACGGCATCCAGCCGAAAAAAGTAGCGAAATACAACAGATTGAAGCTGAGCTGGAGCAACGTTTTGCAGTGCCAGTGCAAATACAAAGCAAAAATCAGCGCAGTGGCCGGATTATTCTGCAATTTGATAATCCAGAAACATTAAGTCATATATTACAAACACTGGGGCTGGAATAAATCCACCAAAAAGAGATTTTTTGAGGAAAAACTGTTTAGATAAGTCTTAATTTTGATAGCAATAGCCTTATAAAAACACACAGAAAAATTAATAAACCAGAGGAAATTTATTTAACAAAATTTCACAAAATCACTTGACGATATTGTAACAGTTGATTATATTAGCGCAGCTTACCGTAGCGTTTTTCAGGGTAACAGAATGAAGTCAATCATGTTTTGGCAAACAGTCATGTTGTTTGTCGCAGTTTTTGTGTCTGCATGGTTGTGGAATTATTCTGCTATCTGGTCAGCAGTATTGGGTGGACTGAGTTATCTGATACCTACATTACTGGCGATATTAACCATTATCGCTGCAAAAAAATTACCGGCGCTATTACCTGCAACATTATTAATGGCTGAAATCAGCAAAATTCTCATGATATGCCTGATGATGTTGCTGGTGTATATATGCTATTCTTCTGTTAACTGGTTTGCTTACCTGACAGGACTAATACTGGTCAGTCAGGCTGGATTGTTCACATTTAGAAAAAGATTGTTACTATGAGCGGCACAGAGATGACTCCGGGCGAATATATTAGCCATCACTTAATCAATTACACCCAGAAATCACCAGATTATCAGACAAATATGGTTGATTTCTCGTTTCTTAATCTGGATACCCTATTTTTCTCCATCCTAACTGGTATTATCGCTTTTGCCATTCTGTTTGTGGCAGCGCGACGCATGAAAGTAGGTGTACCCACCCGCTTTCAGGCAGCCATAGAATTACTGATTGAATTTGTAGATGGTATCTGCAAAGATATGGTTCACAATGAAAAGTCCCGTAAAATCATAGCCCCGCTGGGATTGACTGTATTTATGTGGATTTTGTTCATGAATATCATGGATCTGTTGCCAGTGGATCTGTTGCCATGGGCTTGGCAACATACCACAGGCGATCATCATGCCTATCTGCGTGTCGTGCCTACTGCAGACCTCAATACCACCATGGCCATGGCCATTTCCGTTTTGTTTCTATGTATTGTTTATAACATCAAAATCAAAGGTTTGGGTGGTTGGATACATGAATTGTTTAGCGCGCCATTTGGTAATAAGATTTGGTTGTTCATCCCCAACTTTTTAATGAATATCATTGAATTCTTTTCAAAAACCCTCTCGCACGGTATGCGACTGTTCGGTAACATGTATGCGGGTGAAATTTTGTTTATGGTTATTGCCTTGATGGGCGGAGCCTGGGGTATGTCTGGTGCTGCCGGTGTTAGCGATGTAGTTCTCTTCATCCTGCAAATCATTGCTGGTCTGGCCTGGGCTATATTTCATATTCTGGTGATAGCCTTGCAGGCGTATCTCTTTATGGTACTGACCTTTGTTTATCTGGGTCAGGCTCACGATTCCCATTAAGGGTAGTTTATTTGTTGTAGTATTCTTTTCTTTTATTTAAGGAGTGAAGTAAATGGGTGGTTTAATCGCTATCGCTTGTGGTTTGATGATTGGTATTTCTGCCATGGGTGCCTCTATCGGTATTGGTATGCTGGGTGCAAAATACATGGAATCTTCTGCCCGTCAGCCTGAATTAATGAACTCATTGCTGGGTAAATTCTTCATTATCATGGGTATGATTGATGCTGCGTTCATTATCTCCTTGGGCGTATCATTCTTGTACTTCGCCAAAATCGGCGGCTGATAAACTTGGATTTGCTGGTTGTTAACTATTTTAATTAATAAACACAAATTCTAAAGGTTTAATCGTGAATATCAACGCAACCCTAATTGCACAAGTGCTCGTTTTTGTCATGTTTGTGCTATTTACGATGAAATTCGTATGGCCACCCATCGTCAAAGTACTTGATGCCCGTGCCGACAAAATTGCCGAAGGTTTGGCTGCTGCCGAACGTGGAAAAAACGATTTTGCTCAGGCGGAAAAACGTGTTGCTGATATCTTGGCCGAGGGCCGCAGTCAGGTCTCCGAAATGGTGGCCAATGCGGAAAAGCGTGCCGCACAGATTGTTGAAGATGCCAAAACACAGGCATCGGAAGAAGCTGCCCGCATCATAGCTCAGGCAAAATCTGACGTTGAGCAGGAAGCCAATCGAGCCCGTGAAGCACTGCGTCAGCAGGTAGCAGATTTGGTTGTTAAAGGTGCCGAATCCATCCTGCGCAGCGAAGTTAATCCTTCACGTCACGCTGATTTACTAGCGAACCTGAAACAGGAGCTGTAATCCCATGGCTGAGTTCGCAACCATAGCTAGACCATATGCCAAGGCACTATTCAGTCTGGCGCAAGAACAGAATCAGATTGAGTCTTGGTTGGACGAACTAAAAACACTGGCTGAAATTATCCTGCAACCTAAGGTTCAGTTATTGATTGACGAACCGGAATGCGAATACACAGAAAAGGCAAAAGAAATCCTGTCTTTAGTGGATTTTACGCCTGTTGATGAATTGAAAAACTTCATCTTTCTGTTGGCGCAGAACAAACGCTTAACAGTTTTGCCAGAAATTTATACGTTATTCCAAGACTATGCTTTGTCTCTTAACGACATAAAAGAAGCCACCATATATACAGCCTATCCCATTGATAAAATGCAGTTTACGCAAATTGTTGTGGATCTGGAAGCCCATTTCAACAGTCGGTTGAGAGCACATCAGGTGGTTGCCCCAGAATTGATTGGTGGCATAAAGGTAGAAGTTGGTGACCGAGTATTGGATTTGTCGGTGCAAGGTAAATTAAATAGCCTGCATACGGCATTGATGAATTAGGAGAGTTTTCATGCAGCTTAATCCTGCTGAAATTAGCGATTTGATTAAAGCCAAAATCGCAAACCTGAACGTAGATACAGAATTACGTACACGTGGTACCGTAATGTCTGTAACTGACGGGATTGTGCGCGTTCATGGCTTGTCAGACGTGATGCAAGGTGAAATGCTCGAGTTTCCCGGCAATACATTTGGTCTCGCCATGAACCTAGAGCGCGATTCTGTAGGTGCCGTGATTCTGGGCGAATCCGAACATATTAAAGAAGGTGATGAAGTAACCTGTACCGGTCGTATTCTGGAAGTGCCGGTAGGTCGTGAGCTGGTAGGCCGAGTGGTTGATGCACTGGGTCGCCCGATTGACGGCAAAGGTCCAATTAATGCCTCACACACAGCTCCGGTAGAAAAAATAGCTCCAGGTGTGATTGCTCGACAGTCTGTGGATCAACCCATGCAAACTGGTTTGAAAGCCATTGATTCAATGGTACCGGTTGGTCGTGGCCAGCGCGAGTTGATTATTGGTGACCGCCAGACAGGAAAAACCGCCGTAGCTTTAGATGCTATTGTTAACCAGAAAGATACCGGCGTAATCTGTATTTATGTAGCAATTGGCCAGAAAGCTTCCTCTATTGCCAGCGTAGTACGCAAATTGGAAGAGCATGGCGCGATGGAGCACACCATCATCGTTGCTGCTACCGCTTCAGAAGCAGCTGCTTTGCAATATATTGCTCCCTATGCTGGTTGCAGTATGGGTGAATTTTTTCGCGATAACGGCGAAGATGCATTAATTGTCTATGATGATCTGTCTAAACAAGCTGTTGCATACCGTCAGATTTCTTTGTTGTTGCGCCGTCCGCCCGGTCGTGAAGCTTATCCGGGTGATGTATTCTATCTGCATTCACGCTTGCTGGAACGTGCTTCCCGCATTAATGCGCATGAAGTAGAAGAGTTGACCAAAGGTGCAGTAAAAGGCAAAACAGGTTCATTAACCGCGCTGCCGATTATTGAAACACAGGCTGGTGACGTATCTGCATTCGTACCAACCAACGTGATTTCCATTACTGACGGTCAGATATTCCTTGAAACGGATCTGTTTAACTCTGGTATTCGTCCTGCTATTAATGCCGGTATCTCAGTATCCCGCGTAGGTGGTGCAGCACAGACCAAAGTCATCAAGAAACTGGGTGGTGGTATTCGTCTGGCTCTGGCACAGTACCGCGAACTGGCTGCATTCTCACAGTTTGCTTCTGATCTGGATGAAGCAACCCGCAAACAGTTACGTCATGGTGAAGTAGTGACAGAACTGATGAAACAAAAACAGTTCAGCACACTAAGTACAGGGGAAATGGCTCTGACTTTGTGGGCGATAAACAACGGTTCTTATGATGATGTACCAGTGTCAAATGCATTAGGCTTTGAAGCAGAATTTCTAGGCTATGTGCGTACCCAGTGTCCGAACGTATTGCAAGACATTGATGCAACCGGTGCCTTGAGCGATGATAATGCCAAAGCATTGGACAACGCCATGAAGACCTTCAAATCGTCTTACAGCTTTCAGGCATAAGCGTGTCATTGAAAGGAGTCTGAAATGGCAGTAGGAAAAGAGATTCTCACCAGAATTCGCAGTGTTCAAAATACCCAAAAGATCACCAAAGCGATGCAAATGGTGTCAACCTCCAAAATGCGAAAGACTCAGGAGCGGATGCGCCAGGCGCGTCCGTATGCCGATAAAATTCGTCTGGTGATGAGCCATCTGGCACAAACCCATTCCAGTCATAACATACCTTTATTGCGTAGCACTAATAATAGTAAGCGAGTTGGCTTCATTGTTATTACTACCGATAAAGGCTTGTGTGGTGGTCTGAATGCCAATATCCTGAAAGCATTTTTCAGTAAAGTGCAGGAATGCAATCAGCAAGGTCTGGATGCCGAAGTTGTATGTCTGGGCAGCAAAGGGTTAGCAGCCTGCAACCGAGTGGGTTTGAATGTCATTGCCAGTGCTGTGGGTCTGGGTGATACACCCAGAGTAGCTACATTATTAGGTCCATTAACGGAAATCTTTCAGCGTTATGCCGAAGGTAAACTGGATGCAATTTATCTGGTTTATTCTGGCTTTATCAATACCATGCGTCAGGAACCTCGTTTGGAAACTTTGCTGCCAATCGGGCAGAACGTTCTGGATCAGGTGTCCGAAAGCAAGGAATATGGCTGGGAATACGTGTATGAACCTTCACCACAGCAAGTGTTAGAATTTTTAGTCCGCCGTTATTTAGAGTCTGTGGTTTATCAAGCCTTATCTGAAAACATGGCTGCCGAACAGGCCGCGCGTATGGTAGCAATGAAAGCTGCTACCGATAATGCGAGTAATGCCATTAAAGAATTGCGTCTGGTATATAACAAATCGCGTCAGGCAGCGATTACCACAGAGTTGTCAGAAATTGTGGCTGGCGCTGCTGCCGTTTAAGCAGTGCAAGCCAAATAAACTTAGGATACGATAATGAGCCAAGGCAAAATCGTACAAATCATTGGTGCGGTAGTGGACGTTGAATTCCCACATGATTCCATTCCCAATGTGTATGACGCTCTTAAACTAGTTGATACCGATTTGACTCTCGAAGTTGAGCAGTTACTGGGTGATGGTATCGTACGTACTATTCCGATGGGTACATCCGATGGCCTAAAACGAGGCATGGCCGTAGTCAATACCGGTGCTCCAATTACCGTACCAGTAGGTACGGCTACTTTGGGGCGAATTATGGACGTTCTGGGGCATCCTGTTGATGAAGCTGGTGAAATCAATACCAGTACTACCCGTTCCATTCATCAGCAGGCGCCAAAATTTGATGAACTGTCCAGCTCTACCGAATTACTTGAAACTGGTATCAAAGTGATTGACCTGCTGTGCCCGTTTGCCAAAGGTGGTAAAGTTGGTCTCTTCGGTGGTGCCGGCGTTGGTAAAACCGTAAACATGATGGAACTGATTAACAACATTGCCAAAGCGCATAGCGGTTTGTCTGTGTTTGCGGGTGTGGGTGAGCGTACTCGTGAGGGTAATGACTTCTATCACGAGATGAAAGATTCCAACGTACTAGACAAAGTGGCAATGGTATATGGTCAGATGAACGAGCCACCAGGTAATCGTTTACGCGTAGCTTTGACTGGTTTGACCATGGCGGAATACTTCCGTGATGAAAAAGACGAAAATGGTAAAGGTCGCGATGTATTGTTATTCATCGACAATATTTACCGTTATACCTTGGCTGGTACCGAAGTATCAGCATTGTTAGGTCGTATGCCGTCTGCTGTGGGTTATCAGCCAACACTGGCCGAAGAAATGGGTCGTTTGCAAGAGCGTATTGCCTCTACCAAAACGGGTTCAATTACCTCTATTCAGGCTGTATACGTACCTGCGGATGACTTGACAGATCCGTCTCCGGCGACAACATTTGCCCACTTGGATGCTACCGTAGTATTGAGTCGTGATATTGCCTCTTTAGGTATCTATCCGGCTGTGGATCCTCTGGATTCAACCTCACGTCAGCTTGATCCGGCGGTAATTGGTCAGGAACATTACGACGTAGCACGTGGCGTACAGACCACTCTGCAAAAATATAAAGAGCTGAATGATATTATTGCCATTCTGGGTATGGACGAATTGTCTGATGAAGACAAATTGACCGTGAACCGCGCACGTAAAATCCAGCGCTTTTTATCGCAACCTTTCCATGTAGCCGAAGTGTTCACCGGTGCACCGGGTAAATATGTATCCCTGCGTGACACCATTGCCGGCTTTAAAGCAATTCTGAATGGTGAATATGACCACCTGCCAGAACAGGCTTTCTATATGGTAGGTAATATCGAAGAAGCTGCTGAAAAAGCGAAAACCCTAAATTAAGGAGCGCTTGATGAGTACCATGCAAGTGGAAGTGGTGAGTAATGAAGAGAACATCTATTCAGGAGAGGCCAGCTTTGTTGTTGTGCCAACTCTTGAAGGTGAGCTGGGTATTTATCCTCGCCATGAACCCATTATGAGCTTGGTGCGTCCGGGTACCCTGCGTTTGACAGTGCCTAATCAGAAACAAGAGATTCTGGTAGCAGTATCTGGTGGAGTTCTGGAAGTGCAACCGAATAAGCTAACACTTTTAGCAGATGTGGCCGTTCGCAGTGAAGAAATGGATCAGCAACGTGCCGAAGAAGCTAAAAAAATAGCCGAGTCCGGTATCCATGAGGCTAAAGATGATGTTTCTTTAGCTAAGGCGCATGTGGCTTTAGCTGCGGCAATTGCCCAACTGAAAACGCTGGATTATCTGCGCACTCATCGAAAATAAGCATTCATTAAAGCAGTCAGAAAAACTATCCGATTGCTGCAAGAAAATGTTTAAGGCCCGAGTATTACTCGGGCTTTTATAATTTCAATAAATATATAATCAAATGCTGGTACAGAGTAATCATCTAAATAATTTCCAAATTCATAGAAAATTAAAGTTCATCAATATGTGATATCCCCAAAAAAAAGAATAGTCTCAAAATTAGATAAAATTTTAGGATTAAAAAACAGTCATCTGAAGAGAAATCGAAAAATAAAAGCGAGAAGTAGTTGA